>NZ_CAFI01000299.1 GCF_000239775.1 Bradyrhizobium sp. ORS 375 | reverse complement strand
GGAAGCGAAGGCGCGCGAAAAAATCTCTTATTCTAACAAAGGTTGCATGGTGCCAATCTGGAACGTTCTGTAAGATGCGAGGTGATTTGGAGTAACTGTACCTTTACCGCAACAGAGATAAATATACCCTTAGTTGTACCTGATTTCCCTTTATGTTGTAGGCTGTCCAACGAAAAATTTCTGGAGAATTTGATGCCACGGATTCTGGTGGTGGACGATCAGAAGGACGTACGCGCCATGATCAGCATGGTGCTGCGCGTCAACCAGTTTGAGGTCGTCGAAGCGGGAACCGCCCCGGACGGACTGCGGTTGTTCCGTGACCAGGCGTTCGACGCCGTGATCGCCGATATCTATCTCGATGATTCAAACGGTCTCGATCTGGTCAGTGAGATGCGGCGGCTGGTTCCCGATGTGCCGGTCGTCGCCGTCTCGGGCATGAGTGCGTTCGACGGCGCAGCGATGTCCGACGAGCTGATGCGCGTTGTCTATCTGCAGAAGCCGTTTCGGCCGGCCGAATTGATGCACGCGGTCGAAATGGCCCGTGCAGCGGTCAAAGACCGAGATGCGGCGGCGCTATCGGTCTGCGCGGGCTAGTCGCGCGGAGTTCCCGCTGCAACGCACCCGAAACGGGCGGTGCGCGACGCCGGTTCCCGTTCGGGACATGCTCTCAGTCAAGTGCCCTCTCAGTCAAACGCCCCGGTCCATGACCGGGGCGTTCGCATATCGTGAGATCGCAACGAGCGGAGCTGATCAGGACTTGCCGCCGAGCTCGGCGTAGCCGCCCTTGGCGTCCCACTTGTAGACGACGTAGTCGATCTGCTTGATGTCGCCCTTGGCGTCGAAGCCGAGCTTGCCGAGCACCGTGTCCCACTCGCCGGCCTTGATGGTGTCCATCACCTTCTTGGCGTCGGTGGTGTTGGCCTTCTTGACGGCTTGCGACCAGACCTGGATCGCGGCGTAGGTGTAGAGCGTGTAGCCCTCGGGGTCGATGTTCTTGGCCTTGAACTTGTCGACGATCGCCTTCGCGGTCGGCTTGTTGCGCGGCTCGGGGCCGAAGGTGAACAGCGTGCCTTCCGCGGCCGGACCGGTGATCGAGGCGAACTCCTTGTCGTTCATCGCGTCGCCCGCCATCAGGATGGTCTTGAGGCCCTGGTCGCGCATCTGACGCAGGATCAGGCCGGCTTCCTGATGATAGCCGCCGACATAGACGAGGTCGATGTTCTCACGCTTCAGGCGCGAGACGATCGCGTTGAAGTCCTTGTCGCCCTTGTTGTACGACTCGAACATCTTCTCGGTGACGCCGGCCTTGTTGAGCGCCTTCTTGGTCTCGTCGGCGAGACCCTTGCCGTAGGTGGTCTTGTCATTGAGGATCGCGATGTTCTTGCCCTTGAAGTTCTTCGCGATGTAGTTGGCGGCGACGAGACCCTGCTGATCGTCACGGCCGCAGACGCGCGCCACGTTCCACAGCTTGCGCTCGGTGAACAGCGGGTTGGTCGACGCCGGGGTGATCTGCAGCACGTTGCTGTCGGCATAGGCCTCGGAAGCCGGGATCGACGACGACGAGCAGAAATGGCCTGCGACGAACGGAATGCCGGAGCCGGCGAGCTTCTCGGCGACCGAGCGGGCCTGCTTCGGATCGCAGGCATCGTCACCCACCTGCAGCGCGAGCTTCTTGCCCAGCACGCCGCCGGCAGCATTGAGGTCGGCGATCGCCATCTCGGCGCCGTTCTGCATCTGGCGGCCGAAGGCCGACTCGCCGCCGGTCATCGGGCCGGCCACGGCGATGGTGATGTCTTCGGCACGAGCCGCGGTCGAGAGCGCAAGCGTGGCGCCCAGGGCCAGACCAATGAGTTTGAGTGGTTTCATGAGAAATCCTCGCGGGTAGGTCGACATGGAAATGGCCCGAACGGCGGGCCGCAGACCGCGCGCATTGTGGCTGATTTTCCGCCGAAGTCACCGGCAAATTTCGGACAGACCGACGAAGGGCTAAGGCCAATTCGGCCGGGGGTCTCGGCCGGCCGCCTCAGTGGCGGCCGCCCTCCAGATAGGCCGCGCGGATCTCCGGCCGCTGCAGAAGCTCGGTGCCGGTGCCCGACAGGGTGATCATGCCGTTGACCAGCACATAGCCGCGATGGGCGAGCTTCAGCGCATGATTGGCATTCTGCTCGACGATCAGAACGGTCAGTCCGTCCTGGCGGTTGAGTGTCCGGATCGCGTCAAAAATCTGTCGTGCGATCAGCGGCGCCAGCCCGAGCGAGGGCTCGTCGAGCAGCAAGAGCCGCGGCCGGCTCATCAGCGCGCGGCCGATCGCCAGCATCTGCTGCTCGCCGCCGGACAGCGTGCCGCCGCGCTGGTCGATGCGCTCCTTGAGCCGCGGGAAGAGCGCGAACACGCGCTCCAGCGTATCGGCGCGCTGCGCTTCGGTGGTCTCGCCGGCGTCGGCGCCCATTTGCAGATTTTCCGCGACGCTCATCCGCGGGAAGATGCGGCGGCCCTCGGGCGACTGCGCGATCTTGAGCCGCGCGATCAGGTGCGTCGGCACCTGCGTGATGTCGTTGCCGTCATAGACGATGTGGCCGGAGCTGGCACGCGGCCGGCCGAAGATCGACATCATCAAGGTCGATTTTCCGGCGCCGTTGGCGCCGATCAGCGCGACGATCTCGCCGGCCTTGATGTCGAGGTCGACGCCCTTCAGGGCTTCGATCTTGCCGTAGGACGCGCGCAGGCTACGGATCGCGAGCAGGGACGCACTCAAGCCTCGGCCTCCATCACGGCTGCGGCCTCTTCCTCATCGGTGCCGAGATAGGCCGCGATGACCTTGGGATCGTCGCGGATCTCGCGCGGCGTGCCCTCGGCGATCTTCACGCCATAGTCCATCACGACGACGCGGTCGGAGATTTCCATCACGACGCTCATGTCATGCTCGATCAGGAGGATTGATGTGTCGTGATCGCTGCGGATCGAAAGCAAGAGCTCGCTGAGGGCGCCGCTCTCGCGGGCGTTGAGGCCCGCGGCCGGCTCATCGAGGCAGAGCAGGGCGGGGCCAGTGCACATCGCGCGCGCGATCTCGAGCCGCCGCTGATCGCCATAGGCGAAATTGCCGGCGGCATCGTCGGCGCGGTCGAGCAGCCCGACGCGCTTCAGCCAGAACACGGCATTGTCGATCGCGCTCTGCTCCGCCGAGCGCCACGACGGTACGCCGAGCAGCCCGAGGAAAGTGAGCCCGGACGCCTTCATCAAGGCGTTGTGCTGCGCGACCATCAGGTTCTCCAGCGCCGTCATGCCGGGAAACAGCCGGATGTTCTGGAAGGTCCGCGCGACCTTGGCCTGTTTCGAGATGTTGTAGTCCTTCAGCTTCTGCATCTCGAATTGCGCGCCGTCGTCATGCGTCAGGCGGATCACGCCGGAGGTCGGCTTGTAGAAACCCGTGATGCAGTTGAACACGGTGGTCTTGCCGGCGCCGTTGGGGCCGATCAGCGCGGTAATCTGCTTGCGCTGCGCGGTGAACGACAGCGCGTTGACGGCGATGATGCCGCCGAAGCGCATGGTGAGATTTTCGAGCGCGAGGATCGGAGCGGAGCTCATCCGTGGCCTTCCTTGACGAGGTCCGAAGAGATGCTCTTGGATTTCTCCAGGAACACGGTCGGCGCACGGTGGCCGACGATGCCGCGCGGCCGCCAGATCATGATCAGCACCATGGCGAGCCCGAACACCAGCATGCGGTAGACCTCGAGGCTGCGGAACAGCTCGAAGCCGCCGATCATGGCGAGCGCGGCCAGCGCCACGCCAAGCTGCGACCCCATGCCGCCGAGCACGACGATCGCGAGCACCAGCGCCGATTCCTGGAAGGTGAAGGACTCCGGGCTGATGAAGCCCTGACGCGTGGCGAAGAACGCGCCGGCGAAGCCGCCAAACATCGCTCCCGTAGCGAATGCCGTGAGCTTCGTTGTCGTGATGTTGATGCCGAGGGCGCGGCAGGCGACCTCGTCCTCGCGCAGCGCTTCCCAGGCCCGGCCGATCGGCAGCCGCCGCAGCCGGATGGTGACCCAGTTGGTCAGCAGCGCCAGTGCCAGGATGAGATAGAACAGGAAGACGATGCGGTGCGTCGGCGAGAACGGGATGCCGAGCATCGAGGCAAGGCCGCCTTCACCCGGCGTGAGTGGAATGCCGAACAGGCTCGGGCGCGGAATGCCGGAAATGCCGTTCGGGCCGCCGGTGACGTCCTGCCAGTTGATCAGCACGAGGCGGATGATCTCGCCGAAGGCCAAGGTGACGATGGCGAGGTAGTCGCCGCGCAGCCGCAGCACGGGGAAGCCGAGCAGCACGCCCCAGAACGCGGCGAGGATTCCGGCGAGCGGCAGGCAGATCCAGAACGACAGGCCGAAGGTCGTCGACAGCAATCCGTAGGAGTAGGCGCCCACGGCGTAGAACGCGACGTAGCCGAGGTCGAGCAGGCCGGCGAGGCCGACCACCACGTTGAGGCCCCAGCCCAGCATCACATAGGTGAGCACGAGGATGCCGAGATCGAGAATGTAGCGCTGATTGTAGAAGATCACCGGCACGAGGAAGGTGAAGATCAGCAGCGCCGGCGCAAGATAGCGGCCTGCGACCGACATGCCGTTCTGCACCGACGACGGCACGAAGCTGCCGAGGCCGCCGCGCGGACCGAGCCACATCCTCAGCAGCTCGACAACGATCGAGCCTATGAACACGGCGCCGACCAGGCTCGCGAGCTCGCCGAACCGGGTCCAGTATTCGAGCTGGCCGCTCTGGCCGGCCTCGGTGCGGACGCCGACCATCAGTGAGAACAGGCCGAGCGCGACCAGGGCGCTGAGGACAGCTTTTTTCAGGATGAAGGCGGCTCCGACCGGCTCGGAGCCATTCGAGGAGGCCGGCGAAGAGGCTCGAGGGGACGCGCTCACACGGGCTCCATCGTCAGACTTTTTCGACTTCGGGCCGACCGAGCAGACCGGTCGGCATGAAGATCAGCACCACGATCAGGATCGAGAACGCCGCCACGTCCTTGTACTCCACCGAGAAGTAGGCCGACCAGAACGTCTCGATCAGGCCGATCGCAAGGCCGCCGAGCATCGCGCCCGGAAGAGAGCCGATGCCGCCGAGCACCGCCGCCGTGAACGCCTTGATGCCGGCGACGAAGCCCATGAAGAAATCGACCAGGCCGTAATAGAGCAGGTACATCATGCCGGCGACGGCGGCGAGGGCTGCGCCGATCACGAAGGTCATCGAGATGGTGCGATCGACGTCGACGCCGAGCAGCGCCGCCATGGTCTGGTCCTGCTCGCAGGCGCGCATGTCGCGGCCGAGCCGGGTGCGCGACACCAGCCACGTGAACAGCCCGAGCAGCACGATGGTGGTGATGACCACGACGATCTGGATATTGGAGAGCTGAACCACGAAGCCGCTTTCGCCTTCGTGCAGCGTGTAGCCGCCGGTGATGATCGGGGGCACCGGCTTGACGCGCGCGCCCTGCGACACCTGCGAGAAGTTCGTCAGCACGAACGACATGCCGATCGCCGACAGCATCGGTGCCAGGCGGAAGGAGTGCCGCAACGGCCGATAGGCGACGCGCTCGATGGTCCAGCCGTACAGCGCGGTGATCGCCATCGAGACCAGGAGCACGATCAGCAGAATGACAGGAACTGCGGTGAGGCCGATCGACACCAGCACCAAGAACGAGATCAGCGCGATGAAGCCGCCGATCATAAAGACGTCGCCATGAGCAAAATTGATCATGCCGACGATGCCGTAGACCATGGTGTAGCCGATGGCGATCAGGCCGTAGATGGAGCCGAGGACCAGGCCGTTGATGAGCTGCTGCGCGAAATAATCCATGGACTGCCGTGGCTGGGACTGTCGATACCGGTTCGCAACGCGGTGGGGGCCATCTGCAACGGGCGTCGATCCCTGCAGGATCAGCTGCCCGCAGCCGACGGCGGCGCGTGGCCAGTACTAACAGCTAGGAACCGAGTGCCGCAACAGCGTGCAGTGCCGCAATTGGGGGCTTATCCCGCCTGCTTTGCGGGCGCAGTTCCACTGCCCTTGTTCCGTCGGACGATCGCCATTCGGTGAACGCGAGGGAACAGTGCCCAGGCAACGCGAGCGGCGCTCGCGCATTGGTTGTCATGCCACCGTGACCATGGAGACGCACATGAGCAGCCTGACCGACAAAACCCAGGGCCACCAGAACCCGGGACAGAATCAGCAGGGGCAGACTCAAGGCAAGCCGATCAGCCAGGATCCGGGCCAGCAGGATCCGGGCCAGGACGTGCCCGATCCGAAGCGTCAGCCTGCAGGGCAGGAGCGCAAGACCTGAGCAGCCCGGACGGGGCAGCCTTACCCGGGTGTTCCCGCGAGCGATGTGGCGCCGCGTTAAGGTAAACAAAGGGTTTAAATTGCCCGGTGCATTTGTCGCGCGTTAGCTCGTCTGGAACCTGCCGGACCGGCGGTGGGATGCAAAGGCGGGCGCGACATGATCAAGAACTGCGTGATCAGGAACTGGCGGCTCAGCTGCGTCAATGGCGTGCTGCTGGCGCTGTATTTCGTCCCGGCTTGGACCATCGTCGCGTTCCAGATCATGGTGTCGCCGATCCAGGGATTGTTCGCCCGGCCCAACATCGCCCTGGCGTTGTTCATCAGCGATCACCTGCATCTGTCAGGGATCGACACCGTGCGCGCCGCCTGGCTGCTTGCGCTGGCGCGACTGACGGTCGCAGGCTTCTTCGCGATGTTTCTGGTCTTGATCCTCGTGCCGCGTGTGCGAAAGGTCTCCGGCTATGTCGAAGCGCTCTCGATCGGGCTCGGCCTCGGCAGCTTCCTGACCTTCCTCAGCATGATCCTGGCGGCGAAGGTCGGGGAGACGCAGGCGCTGCGGCTGCATGCCACGGAGCTGCTGATGCTGCTCGGGACAGCCATCATCATGCTGGTGGAGAAGCCGACGTCGTCTCCGACCACCGGATCCTCGGCTGCATCCGTTCCCCCCCTCAGCGTCGAGGGCTCGGCACAGCCGAGCACGTGATCTCCCGTCCGATCAGCGCTGCGTGAGAAAGCCCAGCACCGCGTCGTTGAACGGGCCCGCCGCTTCGACGTTCGAGATGTGCGCCGCATCGACAATCGTCATGTTGGCGCCGGGGATCCGACTGCGAATCGCTTCGGCCATGGCGATCGGCGTCGACTTGTCGTAGCGGCCGGCAACGACCAGCGTCGGGCTCTTGATGCCCGGCAGATCCTCGCGCAGGTCGAGGGCGCGCAGCGCTTCGCAGCAGGCCAGATAGCCTTCGACGGGCGTAGCCACGAGCATGGCCTTCATCCGGTCGGCGATGTCCGGATTGTGATCGCGAAAGTCCTGCGTCAGCCAGCCGGCAATGACGGTGTCGGCGATGCCGGCCAGACCGCCGTCCCGGACCGCCTTGATCCGCGCGTCCCAGATCGTCGGATCTGGGTAGTGGCAGGTGGTGTTGGCGAGCACGACCTTGCCGATCCGTTCGGGGGCATGCGCCGCGAGCCACTGGCCGACCATGCCGCCCATCGACACGCCGCACCAGTGCACCTTGTCGATGTTGAGGTCATCGAGGATGGCCAGCGCATCGCGACCGAATCGCTCGATCGAGTAGGGACCAGGGGGGACCTGCGACTTGCCATGGCCGCGCCGGTCATAGCGGATGACCCGGAACACCTGCGTGAAGGCGCGCATCTGCGGCTCCCACATCTGCAGCGTCGAGCCCAGGGAGTTCGACAGCATCAGGGTCGGCCCGCCGTCACGGCCCTCGACGGTGACATTCAGCAGGCAACCGTCGGCATCGATCATCGGCATGGAGCGAAATCCTCGTCGCAGGCGGCAGGGGACCCGCCGGAGTGAATCGTGCAGATTCGATGGCGAACTAACCATCGGGGGTGCCGTCTGCCAATCAAAACCGACGGCCGGAAGACCCGGAATGCTGCGGTGCTCCAGCGTTTCTGCAACGCTTTGCGGCGCTGCTTGCCCTTCCTTTTGTGCCTTCGGTGCTTTACTTGAATGCCTCTAACCGCGCCAATCCGGGGGAAATGCTCATGGCAATGACGATGACGGGCGAGGTCCAGCTGGCGGCTCCGCGTGAGGCCGTCTGGGCCAAGCTGAACGATCCTGAGGTGCTCAAGGCCTGCATTCCCGGCTGCGAGGAACTGGAGAAGACCGAAGACGGCGGCTTCCGCGCCGTCGCCAAGATGAAGGTCGGGCCGGTCTCCGCGCGCTTCAAGGGCAAGGTCACGCTGAGCGATCTCGATCCGCCGAACGGCTACAAGATCTCCGGTGAAGGCGAGGGCGGGGTGGCCGGCTTCGCCAAGGGCGGCGCGGTCGTCGGATTGGCGGAGAAGGATGGCGGCACGCTGCTGAGCTACAATGTCGACGCGCAGATCGGCGGCAAGCTGGCGCAGCTCGGCCAGCGCCTCATCAACGGCGCCGCGAAAAAGCTCGCCGATGAATTCTTCGCGAACTTCGCCAAGGCCGTTCAAGGCTGACCGCAACCGACCCATGCGCTGTCCGGGGCGAGGTTGCCCGTCGCGGAGAGCGTCAATATGATGGTTTTCGACCGATTTTTGCTGGGCTGCGCTGCAGTGCAACGCTGTGCGCGGAATATAGAGAGTCCTGAATGGCCAAGATTTCCATGATTGTGAACGGTAACCCCGTCACGGCGAACGTCGACCCGCGGACGCTGCTGGTGCAGTTCCTGCGCGAGAATCTGCGCCTCACCGGCACCCATGTCGGCTGCGACACCTCGCAATGCGGCGCCTGCGTCGTGCATCTCGACGGCAAGGCGGTGAAGTCCTGCACGACACTGGCCGTGATGGCCGATGGTCACGAGGTCCGCACGATCGAGGGGCTGGCTGCCGATGGTGCGCCGCTGCATCCGATGCAGGAGGCCTTCCGCGAGCATCATGGTCTGCAGTGCGGCTTCTGCACGCCCGGCATGATCATGACGGCCGTCGACCTCGTCCATCGCAAGGGCCATGAGCTCAGCGAGGAGACGATTCGCGAGGAGCTCGAAGGCAATCTCTGCCGCTGCACCGGCTATCAGAACATCGTGCAGTCCATTGCCGCCGGCGCCAAGGCGATGGCCAAATCGGACCTCGCCTAACAGCCGGACCCCGCCTTAGCTGCCCCCGCCGCGCACAGGACATTCCTTATGTACGAATTCAAATATCACCGGCCGGCCACCGTGCGCCAGGCCGCGAATCTCCTCACCAAGAACGAGGACGCCAAGCTGGTCGCCGGCGGTCATACGCTGGTGCCCGTGATGAAGCAGCGGCTCGCGAGCCCGCCGCATCTGGTCGACCTCTCGCATGTCGAGGGTCTCGACACGATCGAGGTCAAGGGCCGCAACCTCGTGATCGGCGCCATGGCGCGCCACGCCGATGTCGCGAACTCCGCCACGGTCGGCGAGGCGATTCCGGCGCTGGCGCATCTGGCCAGCCTGATCGGCGACCCCGCGGTGCGTCATCGCGGCACCATCGGCGGCTCGATCGCGAACAACGATCCGACCGCCGACTATCCGGCGGCGTGTCTCGCGCTCGGTGCGACCATCGTCACCAACAAGCGCAAGCTCAAGGCCGAGGAGTTCTTCCAGGGCCTGTTCACGACCGCGCTGGAGCCGGACGAGATCATCACCAAGGTGAGCTTCCCGCTGGCGAAGAAGGCTGCCTATGTGAAATTCCGCAACCAGGCCTCGCGCTACGCGCTGGTCGGCGTGTTCGTTGCGCGCCGTCCGTCGGACGTGCGCGTCGCCGTGACCGGCGCCGGCGGCAACGGCGTGTTCCGCGTCACCGCCTTCGAGGAGGCGCTGCAGAAGCGGTTCTCGCCGAAGGTGCTGGAGGGCATCCCGGTCTCGGCCGAGGGCCTCAACAGCGACATTCATGGCAGCGCCGAATATCGTGCTCACCTGATCGGCGTGCTCGCCCGCCGCGCGGTCGATGCCGCCAATGCCGAGGCCAAGGCGTCGTCCGTATCGGAGGGAGCCGCCGAGCCCGAGGCTCCGGCTTCGTGACGTCAGCGTGAAGTCGAAGGAAGCGGTCCCACCCATGAGTGCTCCGGCCCTGCCAGCATCGGTCGACGCGATGCTCGAATTGTTGTCGTCGCGCGGCTATCTGGCCGAGCGGTCGCTGGCGACGGTGACGTATCTGGCGCTGCGCATGGGCCGGCCGCTGTTCCTCGAAGGCGAGGCCGGCGTCGGCAAGACCGAGATCGCCAAGGTGCTGTCGGCCGCGCTCGGCCGCAAGCTGATCCGGCTGCAGTGCTATGAGGGCCTCGACGTTGCGTCCGCCGTCTACGAGTGGAATTCGGCGGGGCAGATGATCGCGATCCGGCTGGCGGAAGCCGGCGGCGAGGTCGACCGCGACCAGCTGTCGTCGGACATCTTCGCCGACCGCTATCTGATCAAGCGCCCGCTGCTGCAGGCGCTCGAGCCGGATGTCGCGGGCGCTCCCGTGCTGCTGATCGACGAGCTGGATCGTGCCGACGAGGCGTTCGAGGCCTATCTGCTCGAGATCCTCTCGGACTTCCAGGTCACGATCCCCGAGTTCGGCACCGTCAAGGCGCCGCATCCGCCGATCGTGATCATCACCTCGAACCGCACCCGCGAGATCCACGACGCGCTCAAGCGCCGTTGCCTGTATCACTGGGTCGACTATCCCTCCGCCGAGCGCGAGCTGGCGATCGTGAAGACCCGGTTGCCCGGCATCTCGCAGCGGCTGTCGCAACAGATTGTGCGCTTCGTCCAGGCGCTGCGCGACCAGGACTTCTACAAGTCGCCGGGCGTTGCCGAGACGCTGGATTGGGCGACGGCGCTGACCGAGCTCGATGCGCGCTCGCTCAATGCCGAGGTGGTCGGCGATACGCTGGGCGCGCTGCTGAAGTATCAGGACGACATCGCCCGCATGCAGGGCGATGCGTTGAACAAGGTGATCAAGGACGCGACCAGCGAGACGTGAGCCTGGGTCGCGCAACAACAAAGGTCGTCATTCCGGGGCGCCCGGAGGGCGAGCCCGGAATCCATACTCACGATCGTGGTTATGGATTCCGGGCCCATGCTTCGCATGTCCCGGAATGACGACCTCGTTTGAGGCGCGTCTGGAATGACGAGGGGATCAAGCCATGCCCACCAGCATCAATCACCTCGCGCCGCCGACCGGCGGCATTGCCGACAACATCGCGGGTTTTGCGCGTGCGCTGCGGGCCGCTGGCCTGCCGGTCGGCCCCGGCGCCGTCATCGACGCCATTACCGCGCTCGAGGCCATCGACATCGGCAAGCGCCCCGACGTCTTCACCACGCTGGAATCGATCTTCGTCAAGCGCCACGAGCACGCGCTGATCTTCGCCCAGGCCTTCGACCTGTTCTTCCGCCCCGCTGAGGAGTGGAAGTCCATGCTCGATTCGGTGCCGCTGCCGGACCACGCCAAGAAGAAGCCGCCGCCGGCCTCACGCCGCGTCCAGGAGGCGATGGCGCAGCCTCAGATGCATGAGGAGCCGAAGGCGCAGGAGCAGGACCTGCGGCTGGCGGTGTCCGACCGGGAGGTGCTGCAGAAGAAGGACTTTGCCCAGATGAGCGCGGCAGAGATCGCCGAGGTCGCGCGCGCCATTGCCAAGATGCGGCTGCCGCAGGCCGAGTTGAAGACCCGCCGCCACACCACAGATCCGCGCGGCCACCGCATCGACATGCGCAAGACGCTGCGTCAGGCGCTGCGCACCGAGGGCGAGATCATCAACTTCCATCGCCTCGGACGCATCGAGAAGCCGGCGCCGATCGTCGCGCTGCTCGACATCTCCGGCTCGATGAGCGAGTACACGCGGCTGTTCCTGCATTTCCTGCACGCCATCACCGATGCGCGGAAGCGCGTGTCGGTGTTCCTGTTCGGCACCCGGCTGACCAACGTCACGCGGGCGTTGCGGCAGCGCGATCCGGACGAGGCGCTGGCGAGCTGCTCGGCCAATGTCGAGGACTGGGCCGGCGGTACGCGGATCGCGACCTCGCTGCAGACCTTCAACAAGCAGTGGGCGCGGCGCGTGCTCGGGCAGGGCGCCATCGTGCTCCTGATCTCGGACGGGCTGGAGCGCGAGGCCGACAGCAAGCTGGCCTTTGAGATGGACCGGCTGCACCGCTCCTGCCGCCGGCTGATCTGGCTGAACCCGCTGCTGCGCTATTCCGGCTTCGAAGCCAAGGCGCAGGGCATCAAAACCATGCTGCCCCACGTTGACGAATTCCGCCCGGTACATAACTTGACCTCGATCGAGACGCTGATCTCGGCGCTATCCGCGCCGCTGCCGCCGCATAGCCGCAGTGCGATCCGGCCCGCCGCCTGATCAGTCCGAAGGAGATTGCCATGCTCAACCGCGACGAAGACATCCTCAAGGCCGCCGAGGACTGGCACAAAGGCGGTCATGGCGTGGCGCTCGCCACCGTGGTCGAGACCTGGGGCTCGGCGCCGCGCCCGGTCGGCTCCAATCTCGTGATCAACGACGAGGGCACGTTCTTGGGCTCGGTGTCCGGTGGCTGTGTCGAAGGCGCCGTCGTCACCGAGGCGCTCGACGTGATCTCCAGCGGCCAGCCGAAAATGCTGGAGTTCGGCGTCGCCGACGAGACCGCCTGGAATGTCGGGCTGTCCTGCGGCGGCACCATCCGGGTGTTCGTCGAGAAGGTGGGCTGAGCGATGCAGCTGTCCACACTGGCCGAGCTCAACGCCGAGCGCGCTGCGCGCCGTCCGGCCATTCTCGTCACCGACGTCGCCTCCGGCGAGCAGCGACTCGTGAAGGCCGCGGCGATCGCCCGCGATCCCCTGAGCGACGAGCTCGCCAAGCATCTGCGCATGGGCAAGAGCGGCATGGTCGAGGCCGCCGGCAAGCGGCTGTTCCTCAACGTTTACGCGCCGACGGCCAAGCTGGTGATCGTCGGCGCCGTCCATATCAGCCAGGCGCTCGCGCCGATCGCCAAGTCGCTCGGCTATGACGTCACGGTCGTTGATCCGCGCACCGCCTTCGCCAGCCCGGAGCGTTTTCCGGATGTGCCGCTGATCGCCGAATGGCCCGACGTGGCGCTGCCGCCGCTCAACGTCGATCACTACACGGCCTTCGTCGCGCTGACGCATGATCCCAAGATCGACGATCCGGCGCTGCTGCATGCCTTCTCGCGGGACTGCTTCTATATCGGCGCGCTCGGCTCGCGGAAGACGCACGCCAAGCGTCACGACCGGCTGCGCGCGCAGGGGGCCAGCGACGCCGACATTGCCCGCATCCATGCGCCGATCGGGCTGGCCATTGGCGCGGTCTCGCCGTCGGAGATCGCGGTCTCGATCATGGCGGAGATCACTGCGACGCTGCGTTTGCCGGCCAAGGAGAAAGAGCAGGCGGCATGAAGTTCGGTCCTGCCAGTCCGGCTGAGGCGATCGGCGGGGTGACCGTGCACACCCTGCGCAAGGGATCCTTGGTGCTCAAGAAGGGCACCTTGATCGGTCCCGCCGAAGTCGACGCGCTGGTCAGGGAGGACGTCAAGGAGATCGTGGTCGTCCGGCTCGAAGCCGGCGACGTCTCGGAGGACGAGGCGGCCGCCGACGTCGCCAAGGTCGTGGCGGGCGAGGGCATTCACGTCGATCGCGCCTTTACCGGTCGCGCCAATCTGTTCGCGGCCCAGCCCGGCGTGCTGGTGATCGACCGTGCCGCGGTTGATCGTATCAACGACGTCGACGAGGCCATCACCTTCGCGACGCTGCCAGCGTTCAAGCCTGTCGTCGAAGGCGAGATGGTCGGCACGGTCAAGCTCATCCCGTTCGGCGTCGAAGGCCGCTTGCGTGATGCTGCGGTCGCGGCGGCGGGCCAGGGCGCGCTGCGTATTGCGCCCTACGTCATCAAGCGCGTCGGCGTGGTGTCGACGCTTCTCCCCGGGCTCGCACCAAAGGTCATCGACAAGACGCTGCGCGTCACCGCCGAGCGGCTGGCGCCGGCGGGCGCCGCCATCATCGCGGAGCGCCGCGTGCCGCATGAGCAGGCCGCGCTGGCCGCGGCGATCAAGGAGCTGCTCGGCCTGGGCGCCGAGTTCGTGATCGTGTTCGGCGCATCCGCCATTGCAGATCGCCGGGACGTGATCCCGGCCGCCATCACCGGCATCGGCGGCACCATCACGCATTTCGGCATGCCCGTCGATCCCGGCAACCTGCTGCTGATCGGCAGCGCGGCGGGTGTGCCGGTGCTGGGGGCGCCCGGCTGCGCCCGCTCGCCGGCCGAGAACGGATTTGATTGGGTGCTGATGCGGCTGCTCGCCGGCATCAAGGTCACCCGTGCCGAGCTGACCGCCATGGGTGTCGGGGGGCTGCTGATGGAGATCGTGACGCGGCCACAGCCGCGCGCCAAGCCCGAGGAGACCGAGGGCGAGCGTAAGGTCGCGGCCATCGTGCTCGCCGCGGGACGCTCGACGCGCATGGGCGGGCCGAACAAGCTGCTCGCGGAGCTCGACGGCAAGAAGCTGGTGCGAACGGTCACGGAGCAGGCGCTGGCGTCGAAGGCCTGCGAGGTCATCGTCGTCACCGGCCATCAAGCCGAGCTGGTCGAGCAGGCGCTGTCCGATCTCCGCGTCCGCTTTGTCCGCAATCCTGATTTTGCCGGTGGCCTCGCCAGCTCGGTGAAATCAGGCATCGCCGCACTGCCGGACGGCGTCGATGGCGCCGTCGTCTGTCTCGGCGACATGCCGATGGTGTCGTCGGATCTGCTCGACCGCCTGATCGGCGCGTTCGCGCCTGATCGCGGTAATTTGATCGTGGTGCCCGTCTCCGAAGGACGCCGCGGCAATCCCGTGCTGTGGTCGCGCCGCTTCTTCGCCGAGCTGATGACGCTCGACGGCGACGTCGGCGCGCGGCACCTGATCGCCAAGCACACCGAGGCTGTTGCCGAGGTGCCGGTCGATGGCGACAGCGCCTTCCTCGACATCGACACGCCACAGGCCCTCGAGGCCGCCCGGCGGGGGTGAAGCTCTGTAGTCGCGTAGCCCGTATGAGCGTAGCGATATGCGGCTTCACCGACACAGCGCGTGAGAACCCGCATGTCGCTTGCGCTCATGCTGGCTACGATCGCTACGATCTCGTTCCTCTCAACCTCTCATTCACCAACTTTCAACGACCCCCGGCTAGATTTGCCGTATTGGGCCTCGGGGGAGGAAACGGTGATTGTCTCGACCGCCGCGCGACGTTTCGCGCTGTTTGCCTTTGGATTGACCGTGCTCGTCGGTGCCGCGCGCGTCGCGACCACGGGCGCCATCAGCCCGGCCCATGCCGCCGGCGCCTTCGCCATCGGGCAGTGCGCCGCCTATGGCCAGGCGTTCGACTATCCGGCCGAGCACCTCGCCAAGGCCGCCGCTCTCAAGCAATGCAAGGGCGAATGCACAGCGGTCACGATGAAGAAGGCCTGTGCCGCATTCGCGGTCGACCTCACCAATCCCTGCGGCCCGCATGGCTACGCCGTGCGGCCCAAGATCTCGGCTTCCCTCAACGAGGCGACGCGCGAATGCTACAAATACGGCGGCAAGGAATGCGTCATTCGCGCCTGGGTCTGCGACGCCAAGGGCTGATCGGCCAATGATCTGAGACGACGCACCGCCAGGTTCCCGCACACGTCCGACTTTCAATCACCGCTTCACGCCCGGAATGGCTCGGCTATTCTGGGCGTCCGCATACATGGCATTGGAAGTGACATGCAATTCGACACCAAGATCGCGCTGATCATCCGCAACGATCTCGAAGCCTGGCAGAAGCTCAACGTGGCGGCATTCCTCGCCAGCGGCATCGCTGCCGCGTTTCCCGAATGCATCGGCGCGCCCTATGAGGATGGCTCGGCAACCTGCTATCACGCGCTGATCGGACAACCGATCCTGATCTACGCTGCACCGGACAACGCAGCGCTGGCGCGCGCCTTGGATCGCGCGCTGACGCGCAACGTCAAGCCGGCGCTCTACACCGAGGACATGTTCAAGACCACGCATGACGAGGCCAATCGTGCGGCGGTGAAGTCGGTCGCGCGTGCGGATCTCAACCTGGTGGGGCTGGCTTTGCGTGCCGAGCGCAAGGTGGTGGACAAGATCGTCGATGGCTTGAAGTTTCATCCATGAGATCGCGCAGCGCGATCGTTGATGTGTCATGAAACCGTTACACGCTGCGCATCAAAGCGGCAGGAGGGTTTGATGCCGATCAAGACCGGGATAGTTCGGGGTCGTTAGCTTGCGCCTCAACATGAGGAGCAGACATATGCAGACCATGAAAGCCGCCGTCGTCAAAGCCTTCGGCAAGCCGCTCGTCATCGAGGACGTGCCGGTCCCGGTGCCAGGGCCGGGCGAGCTTCTCGTCAAGCTGAAGGCGTGCGGCGTCTGCCACACGGACCTTCATGCCGCCTCGGGCGATTGGCCCGTGAAGCCGACACCACCGTTCATTCCAGGCCACGAAGCGGCCGGCGTGGTCGCCGCGCTCGGCCCTGGCGTCACCGACTTCAAGGTCGGCGATGCCGTCGGGGTGGCGTGGCTGCACGACGCCTGCCTGCGCTGCGAATATTGCGAAACGGGCTGGGAAACGTTGTGCGAGCATCAGCACAACACCGGCTACAGCGTGAACGGCGGCTTTGCCGAATACGTGATCGCGTCGGCTGCCTTCGCGGCGCGGCTGCCCGCGAACGTGGACTTCGCAAGGGTCGCGCCGATCCTCTGCGCCGGCGTCACGACGTACAAGGGCCTCAAGGAAACCGATACGCGTCCCGGCGAATGGGTGGTGATCTCAGGCGTCGGCGGCCTCGGCCACGTCGCGATCCAATATGCGAAGGCGATGGGCCTGAAGGCGATCGGTCTCGACATCGCCGAGGACAAGCTCAAGCTGGCGCTGGAGGCGGGTGCGGAGCACGCGGTAAACGCGTTCGACAAGGATGCTGTCGAGCGCGTCATCCAGATCACCGGCGGAGGGGCGCATGGCGTGCTGGTGACCGCGGTGTCGACGCCAGCCTTTGCACAGGCTCTGCACATGGTCCGCCGCAAGGGCACCGTCAGCCTCGTCGGCCTGCCGCCCGGCGAATTCCCGACGCCGATTTTCGACGTCGTGCTCAAGCGCATCACCGTGCGTGGCTCGATCGTCGGCACACGGCGCGATCTCGACGAAGCCATCGCCTTTGCTGCCGAAGGCAAGGTGAAAGCCGAGGTCACCACGGCGCCGCTGTCGGAGATCAACACGATCTTTGATCGGATGAAGGCCGGCAAGATCGACGGCCGCGTGGTGCTGGATTTCACCTGACGGTCTGATGGTTCGGCACTGAGATCGCCGTCGCGTCCCACCGTGGCGGCGATCTTGATTTGGATCAGGATGACGGCGTGGCGTCCTGCCACAAATGTCGGATGACCGCCGTCACCAAGATGGTCTTCCTCGGTGCGAGCAGCGCATCGTTTGGCCTCAGCGTCTTTCGGGACCTGTTCTCGACGCATGATCTTGCGGGCTCGACGCTGGTGCTGGTCGGCCGGGATCCGGCGCGGCTGGCGCGGTCGGAACGCCTGGCCCGACTGCTGAACGAGTCCTCCGGTGCGGGGCTCCAGATCGAAACGACGACGGATTGGCGCGCCGCCCTCGACGGCGCCGGCTTTGTGATTCACTCCACTGCGATCGACCGCAACCGGCTGTGGAAGCTCGATTTCGAGGTGCCGCGCAAACTCGGCATCCGCCATACGTTGGGTGAGAATGGCGGACCGGGCGCTCTGTTCTTCACGCTTCGCACCTTGCCCGTGGTGTTCGACTTCGTTCGCGAGATGGAGCGGCGCTGTCCCGACGCGCTGTTCATCAACTTCTCCAATCCGGAGAGCCGCATCATCCTCGCGCTCGGGCTCCACAGTCGCCTTGCGCATATCGGCTTGTGCCATGGCATCTTCATCGCGCGCAGCCAGGTGGCCGCGATCCTCGGCCTGCCTGAGGAGCGCGTCGAGGTGTGGGGCGCTGGCCTCAATCACTTTCAGTGCCTGCTGCAGATCCGTGACGGTGAGAGCGGCGCCGATCTCTATCCGATGCTGCGGGAGCGGGAGCGCGCCCATGACCCCAAGGTCGCGCCGCTGACCCGGACGCTGCTGCGCGACTTCGGCTTCTGGCTTGGCTGTGGCGATGGCCATGTCGGCGAGTACTTGGCGTACGGCTGGGAGGCGGGCGAGGGCGGTTACAATTTCTCCTGGGACGAGGCCGAGCGGGCCAAGCTGATCCACCTGATCGACGACGTGCTGTCGGGTCGGGCTGAGATGCCGGGCTGGTGGCGGTCCCCGTCCGGCGAACGCGCGGTGACCGTGATCGGAGCGGTGCTGCACGATCGCAAGCAGGCCATCGAATCCGGCGTCGTGCTCAATCGCGGCGTCGTTCCCAATCTCCCGGCGGAGGCGGCCGTCGAGGTGCCGGTCGTCGCGGATCGCTGCGGCATTCATCCGATCTCGCTGGGCCCGCTGCCGGACGCCGTCGCCAAGCTGATGGCAATCCAGGTTCAGGTGCAGCAGTTGTCCGTGCAGGCGGCGATGACCGCCTCCAAGGAGGTTGCGCTGCAGGCGCTGCTGATCGACCCGGTCGTCAACTCGGCCACGGCGGCTCGTCAGATCCTGGACGAACTCTGGGAGGTGAACCGGCCCTACATCAGGCCATGCGCCTGATTGACCCAGCAAGGGCAGCAGATCCGCAGCGCACGGGCCTGCGCGGTACTCCCGGCGATTCCGTCGACCAAAAGTGAAAGGCGCTTTACAATGACTGACTAGTCAGTCATAAATGAAACATGTCGAAGTCTTTGAAGACCGCTCGCCGGGGCGGAGATGTTGCGAGCGCCGTCGCGGACGGCGCAGGGACGGGCGCGGTCTCCCGCCGCGCCGATCGTGCCGCCGAGCGCCGCGCCGCCATCGTGCAGGCGGCGATGGACGAGTTCATCGCTCGCGGCTTCGCAGCGACCCGGCTCGACGACATCGCCAAGCGCGCAGGCGTCGCCAAGGGAACGATCTATCTGCACTTCAAGGACAAGGAATCGATGTTCGAGGAGTTGATCCGGACTGCGATCGTGCCGTTCGTCGGTCGTCTCGCCGTTCCGCCGCCGCTGGGCGGCTCGGTGCGCGACATGGTCGAGAGCCTGGCGCGTATGTTCCTGCAGGAGATCGCCGGCACGCGGCGGGCCGATCTCGTCCGCCTCATCATCGCCGAAGGGCCGCGCTTTCCGGCCATTGCCGATTTTTACTATCGCGAGGTCGTCTCCCGCGGTCTCGCGGCGATGCGGGCGCTGATCCAATTGGCGGTCACGCGCGGCGAGATCCGCGAGCCCAAGCTCGTGCAGCATCCGCAGCTGATGATCGCGCCGATGATGGTGGCCGTGATCTGGAAGAGCCTGTTCGAGCGCCATGCGCCGCTCGATGCCGAGGCGATGCTGCAGACGCATCTCGATCTGATCTTTGGCGCGAGGAGGCCGACATGAGCCTGCTGCACTGCCTTGCCGTGCTGGTCACGGCCTTCAGCTTCAACGGCTGCAAGGAGACGCGCGATCCCGGCTATCAGGGCTGGGTCGAGGCCGACATGATCTTCGTCAGTCCGGACGAGGCCGGTCGAGTCACCAAGCTGAACGTCCACGAAGGCGACGAGGTCAAGATCGGCGATCCCCTCTATGCGGTCGACGACGATCTGCAGCAGGCGGATCTCAACCAGACCGAGGCGACGCTCGCCAACGCGCAGCAGAGCTATGATCGTGCGGCCGCCCTGAGCAAGACCGGGGCGGGGACCCAGGCGACGCTCGATGCGGCCGTCTCGGCCCTGCGCGTCGCAAAGGCCCATGTCGTGACCTCGCAGACGCGGCTGGCGCGTCGCAAGGGCGTCGCCCCGGTCGCAGGCACCATCCAGCAGATCTATTTCCGTGAGGGCGAGATGGTCGCGGCGCAACGGCCGGTGCTGTCGATCATGCCGCCAGGCAACATGAAGCTGCGCTTCTACGTGTCGGAGACGGACCTGCCGAAATTCGCCATCGGCGACGAGGTCCGCGTCACCTGCGACAATTGCGCCGCCGATCTCACCGCGCGGGTCTATTTCCTCGCGACCACGGCGGAGTACACGCCGCCCGTCATCTATAGCCTCGATGAGCGCAACAAGCTGGTCTATCTGATCCAGGCGCGGCCGTCGCGGCCGGATGCGCTGCGCGTCGGCCAGCCCGTCAGCATCTATCCGCAACCCAAGACACAACCGAAGACACCGGTGGCGGACGGGCGATGACCGGTGCGGGACCAGCCGAGATCGCGATCGACGTCAAGGGGCTGAGCAAGTCGTTTGGCGGCCGCGAGGTCGTGCATGATCTGTCGATGCAGGTCCGGCGTGGCTCGATCTACGGCTTTCTCGGTCCGAACGGCTCGGGCAAGACCACGACGATCCGCATGCTGTGCGGCCTGCTGACGCCCGATGACGGCGAGGGGACCTGTCTCGGCTTCGACATCCGGCGCGAGGCCGACAAGATCAAGCGCCGCGTCGGCTACATGACGCAGCGTTTCAGCCTGTATCAGGATCTGTCGGTGCGCGAGAACCTCGAATTCGTGGCGCGGCTCTACGGCATGCCGAATCCGCCTCAGGCCGCGCGCGACATGGCGCAGCGGCTCGGCTTGTCCGGGCGCGAGCGCCAGCTCGCTGGCGAATTGTCCGGCGGCTGGAAGCAGCGGCTCGCGCTCGGCGCCTGTACATTGCCGAACCCGCAATTGCTGCTGCTCGACGAGCCGACCGCGGGCGTTGATCCGAAGGCGCGGCGCGACTTCTGGAACGAGATCCACGCGCTCGCCGGCGAAGGGCTGACCGTGCTGGTCTCGACCCACTACATGGACGAGGCCGAGCGCTGTCACGAGATCGCCTATATCGCCTACGGGCATCTGCTTGCCCACGGCACCGTGTCGGAGGTGATCGCGCAATCCAAGCTCACCACCTACACCGTGAGTGGCGACGATCTGCGCGGGCTCGCGGCCGATCTCGCCGGCAAGCCCGGCGTCGACATGGTCGCGCCGTTCGGCACCAGCCTGCATGTCTCCGGCCGCGACCGCGACGCGCTGGATGCTGCGATCGCGCCATGGCGCGACAAGCCTGGTCTGCAGTGGCAGCCCGCCGCGCCGTCGCTCGAGGATGTCTTCATCGACCTGATGAACCGCTCACGGGACAATTTCCAATGAGCGGCGCAGCCCTTCATCCCCCCTCCGGCGAGTCGCGCTTCGGCTTCTGGCGCCGCACCTATGCGATGCTGGTCAAGGAGTTCATCCAGCTCAGGCGCGATCGTGTCTCGTTCGCGATGATCGTGATGATCCCGGTGATGCAGCTGATGCTGTTCGGCTACGCCATCAACACCACGCCGCACCACCTGCCGGCGGCGGTGCTGCTGCAGGAGGACAGCGACCTCGGCCGCTCGATCCTCAAGGCGATGGAAAACACGGCCTATTTCCGCTTCACCCGCGAGGTCAGCAGCGTCGCCGAGTTCGACGATCTGCTGCTGTCCGGCAAGGTGCTGTTCGGGGTCGAGATCCCGCGCGGCTTCGAGCGGGCGGTCCGCCGCGGCGACCGCCCGGCGCTGCTGGTGGCCGCTGACGCCACCGATCCGGTCGCCGCATCGTCTGCGCTGTCCTCGCTCGGCATGATCGTCCAGACGGCGCTCGCGCATGATCTCTACACCGGCGATCCAGGCTCGCCGCCGTTCGAGATCAGGGCGCATGCGCGCTACAATCCGGCGGCCTCGTCGCGGCTCAACATCGTGCCGGGCCTGGTCGGCACCATCCTGACCATGACCATGCTGATCTTCACCGCGCTGTCGGTGACGCGCGAGATCGAGCGCGGCACGATGGAGAGCCTGCTGTCGATGCCGATCAAGCCGGTCGAGGTGATGCTCGGCAAGATCATCCCCTACGTGCTGGTCGGCTTCCTGCAGGCCACGATCATCATCGGCATCGGAGTGCTGCTGTTCGGCGTGCCGGTGATGGGCAGCCTGCTGCTGCTCGCGCTGCTGTCGACGCTGTTCATCGCCACCAATCTCTCGATCGGCTACACGTTCTCCACCCTGGCGCAGAATCAGCTGCAAGCGATGCAGCTGTCGATGATGTTCTTCCTGCCCAGCATCCTGCTGTCCGGATTCATGTTCCCGTTTTTGGGCATGCCGCAATGGGCTCAGCTGCTCGGCGAATGCCTGCCGCTGACACATTACCTGCGGATCGTCCGCGCCATCATGCTCAAGGGTTCGACTCTGCCGAACCTGCAACACGATACGATCGCCCTGTGCGGCCTCATGCTGTTTGCCATGACCGTCGCCGTCTTTCGCTTCCGCCGCACCCTCGATTGAGGCAGAATGGCGGCCGGGCGGAGAACCGGCTGGGGCAGGATGCGGATCGCGGGGGCAGGCAAGGTGAGTGGTGCGGCGGCGGAGTTCAACAAGGCGCTGATGCGCCAGACGCTGAACACCGAGCTGCTGCGTGTGAAGGCGCTGATCGCCACCGCGGGACTTTTTCTTGTCATCTCGATATTCGTCGAGATCTTCGAGCCGCGGATCTCGGAGTGGATCTGGCCCAGTCGGGTCGGGGTGCTCTACGTCTACGCGATCATTGGCTCTTTCATTGCCTTCGAGCTCCTGGTCCTGTTCAGGATCAAAGGCAACATTCGGCTCGGCCGCGATGCCCCGACTCTCTTGCGCTACCTCAGCGCTCTGGTCGAGACCTCGATGCCCACGCTCGTGCTGGTGCTGCAGATCGAAGGTATCGGCCGCGATAGGGCGCTCGGCTTCGGCGCGCCGCTGGTCTATTTCATCTTCGTCATCCTCTCGACGCTGCGTTTGGACTTCTGGCTGTCGACCTTCACCGGACTCGTTGCCGCAGCGGAATTGTTGGCGGTGGCGCTGATCGACAGGCCGTCCGTCGACGTGAGCCAGCATCCCGAGATCTACTATCACGGCGAGCGCAGCTTCATCATCCTGCTGTGCGGGTTGCTCGCGGGTGCCGTCAGCGTCCAGTTGCGACGACAGTTCGCCGCGAGCATCGAGGCGGCCTCGGCGCGGGACCGCGTCACCGATCTGTTCGGCCAGCATGTCTCGCCGCAGGTGGTCGAGCGGTTGATGAAGGAGGGCACGGCCGAGGCGCGCGATATCCGGCAGGTCGCGGTGATGTTCGTCGACTTCCGCGGCTTCACCGCGGCGGCGCGATCGAAATCGCCGCAGGAGGTCGTCGACCGGCTCGACGGCGCCTTTGCCGTGCTGGTCGAGATTCTCGAACGTCACGGCGGCATCGTGAACAAGTTTCTTGGCGACGGCTTCCTGGCGCTGTTCGGCGCGCCGTTCGAGTCGCACGATGCGGCGGCGCAGGCGGTGGCGGCGGCGCGCGAAATGGTCGCGGCGATGCAGCGCGACAATGCCGGATCGTCCTGGCCGCTGCGGATCGGCATCGGCATCCATCTCGGCGAGGTCGTGGCCGGCAGCATCGGCTCGCCGCGGCGCAAGGAGTACACGGTCATCGGCGATACCGTGAACTTCGCCTCGCGGCTGGAGGCCTTGAACAAAGAGTTCCATTCGCAACTGCTGATCTCGACGGAGGTACGGCAGGCGGCCGGCGATCAAGCGGACGATGCGGTCTTCCATGGCGAGGTATCGGTGCGTGGTTACGACCGGTCGTTCGAGGTCTGGCAGCTGCAATAGAACCGAACGTTCACGCTGCTGCAGGCTGCGCGATGTCGGCGATTTACATTGCACGATCTCCACGTTTAACTGCGCGCCAAAGAACAGGGCATCAGGAGGACATGCATGACCCGAACCGGGACGTCGCTTTTGGCCGGCGTGAGCCTCGCCTGCGCGGCCGCGATGGGATCTGCGCGGGCCGAGGACGCGGCCTGCAGCAAGGTCACGGCAGAGGCGCTGAAGGTTGCGGGGCTGACCCTGACCGGATCGAAGCTGCAGGAGGCCGCCGACGGACTGCCGCGGCACTGCATCGTCTCCGGCAAGGTCAATGAGCGCACCGGCGTCGACGGTCATGCCTATGCGATCCAGTTCGAGATCCGTTTGCCTGAGACCTGGAATGGCCGTTTCCTGCACCAGGTCAACGGCGGCAATGACGGCGTGGTGGTGCCCGCGCTCGGCGACAAGGCCGACGGTCTGGTCAGCGGCGGCGTCACGCCGCTCGCCCGCGGCTTTGCGGTGCTGTCGTCGGACAGCGGCCATTCCGGCAATGACCCCGCCAACAAGCCGCGCGGCCTGGCCGCCGGCTCTGCCTTCGGCCTCGACCCGCAGGCGCGGCGCGACTACGGCTACTCGGCTGACATCACGCTCGCGCCCATCGCCAAGGCGATCATTGCAGCGCATTACGGCAAGAAGCCGGACTACTCGTACATCGCGGGCTGTTCCAACGGCGGCCGCCACACCATGGTCGCGGCCGAGCGCATGCCCGAGCAGTATGACGGCTTCCTGGTCGGCAATCCCGGTTTCAACCTGCCGCGCGCCGCCGTGCAGCACGCATGGGACGTGCAGGCGCTGACCAAGGCCGACGCCGATATTCGCAAATCGATCACGCGCGAGGACGCCAAGCTGATCTCGTCCAAGATCATCGAGCTCTGCGACGGGCTCGATGGCGCCAAGGACGGACTGACCGCGAACCTCAAGGCCTGCCAGAAGGCGTTCAGCTTCGACAGCCTGCGCTGCGCAGCGGGGGCAACCGAGGCCTGCCTGCCGTCTGCCAAGGTCGACGCGCTCAAGACGATCTTCGCCGGCCCACGCAATTCGAAGGGGGAGGCGCTTTATTCCGACTGGCCGGCGGACGGCGGCGTCGGCACCGGCAACTGGCGCGCCTGGAAGGTCGAGAGTCCGGTGGCGCCGTGGAACAACCTTCCGATCATCGCCACCATGGGCGGCGCCTCGCTGAACTACATCTTCTCGACGCCGCCGGTCGAAATCGAGGGCTCGCCCGACAAGCTGGTCGAGAAGCTGCAGGCTTACGATTTCGACAAGGACGCGCCGAAGATCTATGCCAAGGAGGGCCCGTTCACCGAGTCCGCGATGGACTTCATGACGCCGCCCGCGGTCGACAATCCGACCTTGCCGGCGTTCCAGAACGGCGCGCGCAAGATGCTGATCTATCACGGTCAGGCCGATCCGGTGTTCTCGGTCAATGACACCATCCGCTGGTACGAGAAGCTCAACGGCAATGTGCAGGGCAAGGCCGATGGCTTCGCCCGCCTGTTCGCGCTTCCCGGCGAGACGCATTGCGGCGGTGGCGTCACGCTGGAGAAGTTCGACGCGCTCGGCGCGCTGATCGACTGGGTCGAGAAGGGCAAGGCGCCGGAGGCGATCACGGCCAGCGCCAATGCCGCCAACAAGGAGCTTCCCGCGAGCTGGAGCCCGCAGCGGACGCGCCCACTGTGCCCATGGCCGAAATTCGCCAAATATGTCGGCGGCGACGTGGAGCAAGCCTCCTCCTTCACCTGCGCCGCGGAGTGACCCGCTAGACCTGAGGCGCGACCAGGTTCTCGACCCGAACCTTGTCGCGCTCCTCGATGATCTCCGCGATCCATTGCCGGTGGCAATGGGCGTGGTCGCGCTCGTAGCACAGCAGGCAGACGGGACCCGCGCTCTTCACCAGCGACGCAAGCTCGTCCATCTGCTCCTTGGCCTGCGGCGTCTTCAGATGCGCGCTGTAGATCTTGTGCAGAGTGTCGTAGTGGCCGCTGCGGGCCGCCTCGCGGCCCTCCTTCGGCGTGCCGAGCCCGCGCAGATGGACATAGGCGATGCCGCGCTCATCGAGACCGGCGGCGAGCTGGCTCTTCGAGAAGCCAGGTCGGCGCGACGCCGCCACGGCGCGGACATCGACCAGCAGCTTGACGCCGGCCGATTGCAGCTCGTCGAGCACCGCCTTGGCCGGTGTGTGCTCATAGCCGATGGTGAACAGCGTCTTCGCCTTGGCCATGCTGCCGTCCTCAGCTCACCCGCTCGATCAGTTCCATGGCGCCGGCCGGCGCGCGCACCTTGCCCTCGTGGATGACATAGGCGAACACGTCGCGCGGAGTCTTCTTTGCCGGCTTGTCGTCAACCCGCGGCAGATCCTCCGGTTCGCTGCCGCTCGCCCATAGCTGCAAGCGCTTGGCCCAGGCATCGAGCTGCTTCGGCGGATAGCAGGTCTTCAGCTCGTCATTGCCCTTTTGCAGCCGAGCATAGACGAAGTCGCCGGCGACATCGGCGATCGCCGGATACTTGCCGTGCTCTGCGTACACCACGGGCGTCGCAAACTCGCGCAGCAGCGCGACGAAGGCCGGCACGCAGAAACTGTCGTGCCTGACTTCGACCACGTGGCGCAGCTTGCGGCCGTCGATCTCGCGCGGCAGCAGTTCGAGAAACTTGCCGAAATCGGGCTCGTCGAATTTCTTGGTCGGCGCGAACTGCCACAGCACCGGACCGAGACGGTCGCCGAGCTCGAGCACGCCGGTGTCGTAGAAGCGCTTCACCGAGTCGCCGGCCTCGGCCAGCACCTTGCGGTTGGTCGCGAAGCGCGGACCCTTCAGCGAGAAGATGAAGCCGTCGGGCACCTCGCGCGCCCATTTGCGAAAGCTCTCAGGCTTCTGCGAGCCGTAATAGGTGCCGTTGATCTCGATCGAGGTGAGCTTGGAGGCGGCGTATTCCAGCTCCTTCGCTTGCGGCAGCTTGTCCGGATAGAAGACCCCGCGCCACGGCGCGAAGGTCCAGCCGCCGATGCCGATGTAGATCTGGCTCTTGGATTGCGAGGCGCGTGCAGGAGCTTTGCTCACTGGAGGTTCCGTTGCTGACGAGGAGGGGTATCGCAGTCGGGACAGTAGTCAACTGCGGCAGTTCTGGCCAGTTTCGGCGGTGTTGCGCTGCCGCTCTTCCAGCCGTGTCGCACCTCGTGTATCCAGAGCGCGGGCCGGGAAGGGGAGATGTGGCAATGAGAGCGGAATCGGTCGGCGGATTGCTGGGCGCGATCGTCGCGGCGGCCGTGCTTGCGGCAGCGTTCTATTACGTTCCCGTCGGGCCGATGGCCCGTCCGATGCAGCCGGCCAAAGTCGAGGTCCCCCCGACCCAGGTTCAGACGGTTCCGGTGGCGCCGGCCGTGCGCGGTCCGGTCGTGCGCGAGGTTCCGAACTAGGCTGGTTTGCGTAGCCTTGATGAGCGAAGCGATCTCCGGGGTCTCCGAAACAGCCCGGGTGAACCCGGATGTCGCTCCGCTCAACCGGGCTTCTGTTACGGATAGCCCTTGCATTTCGGCCGGCACACCCCATCTGAGTATGGACGGTGACGTCGAGCTGTCATGGCTCCGGCACCGAGACGACCACGGCAGAGCGGCTGCGCCGGATGTACGCGCACCCTTTGTTTGTGGTCGTTGGCATTTCGGGCCCGCCTCATCTGGCCGGTGCACGCCGGCACCACCCGCCGGCCTTTTTGCACCGCTGGCCGGCCGCCGCGCTTGGCAGTGCGGGGTGCGGCGGATATACGCATCCGCACCATGACCGACGCCATCCGAACGGCCCCGCCAGTGTCGCCGCAAACCGCTGATATTCCGATCGTTTCGGTCGTCGTGCCGACCTTCAACGAGCGCGACAATGTCACCACGCTGTATCGGCGGCTGGAGGCGGCGTTCAAGGATGTGCCGTGGGAGGTCGTGTTCGTCGACGACAACTCGCCCGACGGCACCTGGCAGGTGGTGCGCGAATTGTCGCGCAACGACAATCGCGTCCGCGGCATCCGCCGCATCGGCCGCCGCGGCCTGTCCGGCGCCTGCATCGAGGGCATCCTCGCCGCCAGCGCGCCCTATGCGGCCGTGATTGATGCCGATCTGCAGCATGACGAGACGCAGCTGCCGAAGATGCTGGCTCTGCTGCAGAGCGGCGCCGCCGAGCTGGTGGTCGGCAGCCGCTACATCGCGGGCGGCAGCGCGGCGAGCTTCGACAGCAAGCGGGCAGGGGCGAGCGCCTTCGCCACCGAGATCGCGCGCCGCGCGCTCAAGGTCGAAGTCAACGACCCCATGAGCGGCTTCTTCATGATCCGCCGCGACCGCTTCGAGGCGATCGCGCCGAAGCTCTCCACGCAGGGGTTCAAGATCCTGCTCGATATCATCGCCAGCGCCGAGGGCGGTCTGAAGACGGTCGAGGTGCCCTATACGTTCGGCTCGCGCCTGCATGGCGAGAGCAAGCTCGATTCGATGGTCGCGCTCGACTTCCTCGGCCTCGTGCTGGCCAAGATGACCAACGACGTCGTGTCGCTGCGCTTCCTGCTGTTCGCCATGGTCGGCGGTACCGGTCTCGTCGTGCATCTGGCGACGCTCTTTGTCGGTCTCAAGGCGTTCGATCTGCCGTTCGCGGAAGCCCAGGCGCTCGGCGCCTTCGTCGCGATGACCTCGAACTTCATCCTCAACAACTTCCTCACCTATCGCGACCAGCGCCTGAAGGGCTTGGGCATCCTGCGCGGCTTGCTCGCGTTCTATCTGGTCTGCTCGGTCGGCCTGCTCGCCAATGTCGGCGTCGCCTTCTCGGTCTATGACCAGGAGCCGATCTGGTGGCTGGCGGGCGCGGCCGGCGCGCTGATGGGCGTGGTCTGGAATTACGCGATCTCCGGATTGTTCGTCTGGCGCAAGCGATGACCTCTGCGGCAGAGGCCGACGAAACCAGGCTGGTCCGCACCGTCTGGCTGACCATCACGGGCCTCGTCCTGCTCCGGCTGATCGCCGCTGCGGTCACGCCGATCACCTTCGACGAAGCCTATTACTGGATGTGGTCGAAGCACCTCGCGGGCGGCTATTACGACCATCCGCCGATGGTCGCCGTCGTGATCCGCCTCGGCACGTTGCTCGCCGGCGACAGCGAGCTCGGCGTGCGCCTGGTCTCGATCCTGCTCGGCCTGCCCATGAGTTATGCGGTGTATCGCACCGCGCAGATCCTGTTCGGAAGCGTGCGCGTAGCGGTGACCGCGGCGCTGCTGCTCAACGTCACGCTGATGGCCGCAGTCGGTACCTTGATCGTGACGCCTGACGCGCCCCTCTTGGTCGCCTCCAGCTTCGTGCTGTTCTTCTGCGCCAAGGTGCTGGAGACGGGCAGGGGCGTCTGGTGGCTCGCCGTTGGCGCGGCGGTCGGTGCGGCGCTGCTGTCGAAGTACACCTCGCTGTTCTTCGGGGCGGCAATCCTGATCTGGCTCGTTGCCGTGCCAAAGATGCGGCGGTGGCTGGTGTCGCCCTGGCCCTATCTCGGCGGTGTGGTGGCGTTCGCGATCTTCTCGCCGGTCATCCTGTGGAATGCCGAGCACCAATGGGTGTCGTTCATCAAGCAGCTCGGCCGCGCCAGGGTCGAGGAGGTCAGGCCGGTCTACATCGCCGAGATCATTCCGACCCAGTTCGCCTTCGCCACGCCGCTGGTCTTCATTCTCGGCGTGATGGGCCTCTACGGGCTGGCGCGGCGCCGCGCCGGGGACGCGGCGGGGCGCGTGCTGATCGAGGCGATGGTCTGGGTCGTCGTCAGCTATTTCATCTGGCATTCGCTGCATGCCCGCGTCGAGGCCAACTGGTTCGCGCCGATCTATCCGGCCTTCGTGGTGGCCGCCGCGGCCGCCGCGCATCTCGTCGCCTGGAAGCCGCGCGAGCAGCGCACGGCCGCCTTCTGCCTGCGCTGGGCGCTGCCCGCCGGCATCGTGATGTTCGTCGCGTTGATCGTGCAGGCCAACACCGGAGTGCTGTCCGGCTACAAGCGCGACGCCACCGTGCGCAGCGTCGGCGTCGGCTGGCGGCCGCTCGCCGCCGCGATCGAGGCAGCCCGCGTACGCGCCGGGGCATCCTGCGTGCTGGCGATGGATTACGGCACCACCGCGTGGCTGTCGTTCTATTTGCCGCCGGGGACCTGCGTGCTGCAGCCGATCCAGCGCATACGCTGGGTCAACTTTCCCGAGCCCGATGCCGCGAAGCTTGCCGGCACGCAGCTGCTCGTGGACGAGGCGCAGATCGCGACGCGGTTCTACGTCAGCAACACGTTCGGCCGCGTCGAGAAGGTCGGTGGGGCCGACCGCAAGCGTGGGCCCCTGACGATCGAGACTTACGCCTTCTACGCGCTCAGCCAGCCCACAGGCGAGGTGCTCGATCGTTCCCCGCCGCCGGAGCTGCAGCGCTGAGATCGGGCTCAGGCCTGCTGTGGAATGATATCCCCCAGCGACTTGTCTCGTGCGTGGATCGCGACCATGTTGATGCCGGCATCGACGATCTTGTAGCCGCGGCGATCGAGCCATTGCCGCAGCTGGTCGGCGTCGGTCTTGATCTTCTCGATCAGCATGATCGGCGTGCATCGCTCGATCGTTGCCGCCGCGCCCTCGAGCGCCTCGATCTCCATGCCCTCGACGTCGAGCTTGATCAGGTCGCAGCGCGGCAGGTTGAAATCGTCCAGCGGCAGCTTGCGCACCTCGACGGTGTCGTTGGCATAGTCGATGGCCTGGCCGATGAACTCGGTGTTGGGACGCTGGCGCAGCTCCAGGCTGCCGAAGCTCGACGGGGTCAGGTAGTTCGGGCTCGGGATGTTCAGCACGCCACGCTCCGAGGATACCGCGGCATGGATGGCGATCGCGTTGAAGCAGTTGTTGATCGCGATGTTGCCGGCGAGCGCGTAGTAGATCCGCTCCTGCGCCTCGATCGAGAGCACCGATCCCCAGCCGGTCATCGCCTTGGCCCATTCGATCGTATGGACGCCGATATTGGCGCCGCAATCGATCGCGACGGCACCATCGCCATGATGCCGGCGGCGCACGGCGAGCATGCGAACCGCAAGTTGCACCTCTCCCGGGTCGAACGCGCCGGCGTCGAGAATCTGGTAGCCGACGCCGTAGCCTCTGTTGGCATCGACCATGCGATAGTCGAGCCGATTGACGATCATCGTGCCGTGGTTGCTCGCGGCCAGAACGAAGGCCAGCTTCCGGTCGGGGATCTGCATGGGAGTCCTTCTCGTGTCTCGGCAGGAGCGGACGCGGTACGATGTGCCGACGGGGTGATGCGGAGAATCGTGCGCTACCATACTGGCGCTCACGGCCGAACGCCGCAAAATCCGGAATGCTACGGACGGGCTGAGGATGCGGCTGTCGGTGCTGCCGGACCTTGAGCGGCCGCCGGCCCGGTCCTCGCCGGTGTCGCCGCTGGCAATCAACCCGGCTTTTACGGGGCCAATACTTGGACCGGCATCACGAAAATCGTCTCCGCCGCGCGCGGGCAGGACCTTTCGACCAGCGAAAACCAGGCGCTTTACAGCGCCAATGCTTCGCAACAAGAGATCATCGACAG
>NZ_CAFI01000300.1 GCF_000239775.1 Bradyrhizobium sp. ORS 375 | reverse complement strand
CGGTGGCGGCGGTGCCGCCTATACGACGGTGGCCGGCGCTGGCGGTGCCGGCGGGTCCTATGGCGGCGGCGGTGGCGGCGCCGGCTCGTCGACGTTCGCCGGCAATGTCGGTGGTGCCGGTGCGCCTGGCATCGTCGTCATCACCTACACGCCTGTCGCGACCTCGACGCCGCCGGCCAACACCGCCACCAGCATCACGCGATCGTCCTCCTTCGCCTACGACTCCGCCTCGGGTCTGCTGACGCAGGAAGTCGTCGAGCCGGATACGCCGGCGCTGCGGCTGCAGACGGACTACGTCTACAATGCGTTCGGCCAGAAGCAGTCGGTCACCGTCAGCGGCGCCGACATCGTCTCGCGTTCGAGCACGACCAGCTATGACGCGCGCGGGCAGTTCCCGACCTCCAACAGCAACGCGCTGGGGCAGAGCGAGACGCTGCAATATGATGCGCGCTTCGGCCAGCCGACCAGCCGGACGGGTCCGAACGGCCTGACCACGACGTGGAGCTATGACGAGTTCGGCCGCAAGACGCAGGAGACGCGGTCGGACGGCACGCAGACGCGCTGGAGCTACCAGTTCTGCAGCGGCGTGAACGGCGGCAGCGCGAGCTGTCTGTCGGGCGCGACCTATCTCGTGCAGGAGACGCCTTACGCCGCCGACGGCGCCACCGTGAACGGCCCGGTGACGACGGTGTTCTTCGACACGCTGGAGCGCGAGATCGGCCGCCGCACCCAGGGGTTCGACGGCAGCACGGTGCAGGCGACCAAGAGCTATGACGCGCTCGGCCGCGTCGCGCAGACCAGCCGGCCATACTTCCTGAACGGCGGCACGCCGCAATACACGACGCTCAGCTACGACGTGCTCGGACGCGTGGTCTCGTCGACCCAGCCGGACGGCAGCGTGGCGCAGACCGCCTATCACGGCCTGACCGTCGTCGAGACCAACGCGCTGAACCAGACGCGCACGGTCGCCAAGAACAGCCAGGGCCAGGTGGTCTCGGTCACCGACACGCTCGGCAAGACCATGACCTATGCCTATGACGCGGTCGGCAACTTGGTGCAGACCACGGATGCCCTGGGCAATATCGTCAGCGCGACCTATGACCTCAGGGGCCGCAAGATCGCGAGCAGCGATCCCGATCTCGGCAACTGGACCTACAGCTACAACACGCTCGGGCAGCTGGTCACCCAGACCGACGCCAAGGGGCAGACGGTCAGCCTGAGCTACGACAAGCTGGGCCGCATGGTGCAGCGGGTCGAGCCGGACATGACCTCGGTCTGGGCCTATGACACCGCGGCCAACGGCATCGGCAAGCTGGCCTCGAGCGGCATCACCTCCGGCTCGGGCAACGGCTTTGCCCGCAGCTTCAGCTATGACAGCCTCGGCCGTCCGCTGCAGGTCGCCACGAAGATCGATGGTGCCACCTACACGATGGGCGCGACCTATGACGCCAACAGCCGGCTGATCAAGGTCAGCTACCCCTCCGGCTTCACCGCGCGCTACGGCTATAACAGCCTCGGCTTCGCCAACCAGTTGCAGGACGACGCCACCAGCCAGGGCTTCTGGACCGCGAATGCGATGGATGCCGACGGGCATCTGACGCAGCAGACCGCCGGCAATGGCCTCGTCACCACCCGCGGCTTCGATCCGTTGACGGGGCGGCTGACCAGCGTCGCCACCGGCACCGGCAGCGCCGTGCAGAATCTGAGCTTCGGCTACGACCGGCTCGGCAACCTGACCTCGCGCAGCGACGCCAACACCAATGTCAGCGAGAGCTTCAATTACGACGGGCTGAACCGGCTGACGACGTCGACGACCAGCCTCAATCCGACGCCGCTGGTGAAGACCTATTCCTACAGCGCGATCGGCAACATCCTGTCGAAGTCGGATGTCGGCACCTACGTCTATCCGGCGGCCGGAGCGCCGCTGCCGCACGCCGTCATGAGCGTCGCCGGCGGCAGCATCAATGCGACATTCACCTACGACGCCAACGGCAACCAGACCTCCGGCCTCGGCCGCAGCATCGTCTATACGTCGTACAACAAGCCGGCGAGCATCACGCAAGGCACGCGGACGATCTCCTTCGTCGACGACACCGAGCACCAGCGCTTCAAGCAGGTGACGCCGGAAGGCACGACGCTCTACATCGCCGGCTTCGGCGTGATGGCCGAGGTGCAGAACCCCGGCACGACCACGCAGAAATGGACCGACTATCTCTCGGTCGGCAACGCCAAGGTCGGCATGCGCGTCACCCAGACCGCCGCCAGCGGCACGACGCTGACGCTGCGCTACTTCCACACCGACCATCTCGGCTCGATCGTGGCGCTCACCGACGAGAACGGCCTGCTGCAGCAGCGCCTGTCCTATGACGCCTGGGGCAAGCGCCGCAACGTTGACGGCACCGACGACGTCGCCGGCAGCACGACCAGCCAGACGACCCGCGGCTTCACCGGCCAGGAGGAGCTCTCGGTTGCCGGCCTCGTGCACCTGAACGGCCGCGTCTACGATCCTCTATTGGCGCGCTTCACCAGCGCCGATCCGACCGTGACCGAGCCGCTCAATCCGCAAGGCTGGAACCGGTACTCGTATGTCGGCAACGACCCGCTGACCTTTACCGATCCGAACGGATTCAACTGGTTCTCCAACTTCTTCGGCGGCATCTTCAACTGGATTGCCAAACCGATCCAGCGGCTGTTCCAGCAGGTCCCGATCCTGGCGAGCATCGTGCAACTGGCGGCGACGATTGGGCTGACCCCGTTCATCGGACCGCAGGCTGCTGCGGGCGTCGCGGCGATGTTTGTGACCGGGTTGCAGGGAGGCAGTCTGGCCCAAGCATTGAAGGCGGGGGCAATAGCAGCGGCCACAGCCACAGCATTTGCGGCTGTAGGTGGCGCGACGGATGCCATCGCCGCGGGAGATGCAAGCAAATTTTCGCTGTTCGGCCAACACACCCAGCCCGCGTTTGGTACCAATGCCTACGCGTTTAATGTCGCAGGGCACGCTCTTGTCGGGTGCGGATCGTCGGTTGCGTCAGGAGGAAGCTGCGAGTCAGGAGCACTGTCGGGCGGTGTGAGCGCCGCATTTGGGCCCATTGTCAACAAGCTGAACGGTGTTGCTGCAATTACGGCCAACGCTGTTCTTGGCGGTGCGGCCTCCGTCGCCGGCGGCGGAAAGTTTGTGAACGGTGCAGTGACAGGTGCATTCGGATATCTCTTTAACAATTGCGCTGGTCATGCGGGAAACTGCAGCTTTGTGGAAGCGCTCGAGGCAGTTGGTGAAGGTGCCTACTCCGTCGTGGCCGGGGTTGGAAATGCATTTCGATATCTTGGGCGAAGCTTCGGACTTATGGGCGGAGAAGAATTCCGCCGCTCTGAGCTAGAGGCAAACCTCTTGGCGAAGGGTATTGAAGAATACGCGACGAACCGTACGATCAGGCGTGGGGCGAACGCGGCAATCAAAGATAAGGCTCTAGATTACATTCAAGATGAAGCGCACATGTATCGGATGCTCGGGCGTTCGGTATTTGGCACGCTAACGACGCTAGGTCCTGCAGCCATGGCCGGGGATTTTGTTCGGGCCCTTGAAAATGGACACGATTGGGCGGACTCTCTTGGCCGGGGTGTCGTTGGAAAAGTAGAAAGAAGATTAAACAGATGAGTCCCTTCAATTCGACTTGGCAATCTGTTGTCAACGTGGTGGCCGCTTTAGCGATATTTTTGGTGAGCGCGACTTCTCTCGCAATATTGTTGACAGTCGCGTGGAGAGACTGGACCCTATTCGCCTTAGCTTGGACAGGATTGTATATCTTGGGAGGTTTGACGTGGTTCCCTTGGCGAACTCCAGTACAGAAAGCATTCTCCATCGGAGTGTTCGTGGGGACGGCGGTGCCGGCGTTCACATGGCTTCAAACGCTATCTCGCTAAGAATTGTTGTTCGGTATTACCCTGACAGCACTGGACTGCTGCGGCGTTAGTGGTGATCGACGAGCAGAAGAAGTCTCGGCAAAATCTTGTTTTCAGGCGATGCAACTTTTGATTGTGTTTTGTGATGTTAAAACTTAGATTCGCGCATCAAAGCATGGGACTTACGCAAAGCATGGGACTTACGGTCACAGTGCACATAATTAGTTGATAAGTCGGTGCTGCTGCCGCGTCGTCGTAGTCTACGAGCACGTGAAGTCTAGGCGAAATCTCGCTGTGAGGTGCTGCAACTTTTGATTGGCTTGCGCGAGGTCCAGTGCAAGTTCGTGTGTCAAAGGATGTGCATGACTCGCTTGGGTGTCCTGCCAGCAATATCTCTCGCTTCCAAAAACCTCTAGTCTCGGCCTGTTAGTTGTCAAGCAGCTCTGGCTGCTTCGGGTTGGGGTGAACAGCAGTGCGTGGCGAGGCTTGCAGGCGCGGGTGGATGGCGCTTCCGATGGTGCTGGCGCTGTCGGCGTGTCAGACCGTGGAGGAGGGCGCGTCGTCGTTCGCCTGGAGCACGACTGCTGCGGATGCGGGATCGGCGGCGCAGGCGCAGGCGGCGATGCGGTCGCCCGCGGGGAATGCGCGGGCGGGCCGGATCTCGGGCTCGCCGTTGCTCGATGACAACAGAGGCGGTCCGGTCACCGTGATGGAGGGCACCGGGCGTTTCGTCGGGGAGCCGCCGACTGGGGCGGTGCCGCGCGGGGCGGAGGAGGTCGCTGACGGCGTCACCATCAATCTCGCCGGGGTGCCGGTGCCGCAGGCGGCGAAGACGGTGCTCGGGGATCTTCTCGGGGTCAAGTACACGGTCGATCCGGGGATCGAGGGGCGGGTGACGATCCAGACGCCGCGGCCGGTGGCGCGGGCGGCGGTCATCGATCTGTTCCAGGCGGCGCTGCGGGCCAACAATGCGGCCGTGGTGAACAATCGCGGCATCTATCGGATCGTGGCGGCGGACCAGACGGCGGTGTCGGCGGCGTATCGCACGGATGACGTCGCCGATGGCGGCGAGATGGTCGGCAACGGGCTGCAGGTGGTGCAGCTGAAATATGTCTCGGCCTCAGAGATCCGGCGCGTTGTCGAGCCGATCGCGCCGCGCGGCGGGGTGGTGCGGGTCGACGATGCGCGCAACCTGATTACGCTCTCGGGCAATCGCCAGGAGATCGCGGCGATGATGGAGGCGATCGCGCTGTTCGACGTCGACACCATGAAGGGCATGTCGTTCGCGCTGATCCCGGTCAAGACCTCGGCGCCCGACGCGATCGCGACCGAGCTGAAAAGCGTGTTCGGCTCCGACCGCGGCGACGGGCCGATGGCCGGCATGGTGCAGTTCGTGCCCAACAAGCGGCTGCGCTCGATCCTGGTGATCTCGCCGCAGCTGGCCTATCTGCGCCGCGCCGAGAGCTGGATCCGCAAGCTCGACGCGCAGGCGCAAGGGTCCGAGAAGCAGCTCTTCACCTATGCCGTGCAGAACCGCCGCGCCCAGGAGCTGGTCGACGTGCTGCAGTCGATGTTCCCCACCGATACGCAGGCCGCGACGGCCGGGCGGCGCAGCGTGGCGCCGAACTATCAGGAGGCGAGCGTGCAGTCGCAGCCGTCATCCTCCGGCGGCGGACTGTCCGGATCGTCGTCGCCGTCCTTCACCGGCGGGCTCGGCGCGTCCAGCGGCGGCTTCGGCGGCATGCGCAATGCGGCGCCGGCGGCTGCGGCGCCGAGCGTCATACCGGCGGCGGCTCCGGCTGCGCCGTCGGGCCGCGATGGCGACGCCGACGGGCCGCGGCTGCGCATCGTCGCCGACGAGGCCAAGAACGCGATCCTGATCGAGGCGGCGCAGGCCGACTACAAGCGCGTGCTGCAGGTGATCGAGCGGCTCGACCAGATGCCGAACCAGGTGCTGATCGAGGCGACCATCGCCGAGGTCACCCTGAACGACGATCTGCGCTTCGGCGTGCAATGGTACATGCGCAAGAACAGCTCGAAATTCACCCTGACGGAGGCGGCCTCCGGCGCCGTCAATTCGGTGTTTCCCGGCTTCTCCTACGCGCTGACCGCGGCCAACATCGCCGCGACCATCGACACGCTGAACCAGATCACCAACGTCAACATCGTGTCCTCGCCGTCGCTGACCGTGATGGACAACAAGCCGGCGGTGCTGCAGATCGGCGACCAGGTGCCGATCACGACGCAATCGGCGACCTCGACGCTGACGACCGGCGCGCCGATCGTCAATTCCGTGAGCTACAAGGACACCGGCGTCATCCTGTCGATCATCCCGCGCATCAATGAGAGCGGCCGGGTGCTGCTCGACATCGAGCAGGAGGTGTCGAGCGTGGCGCCGACGACGTCGTCGAACATCGATTCGCCGACCATCCGGCAGCGCAAGATCCGGACCTCGGTGGTCGTCAACGACAGCGACGCGCTGGTGCTGGGCGGGCTGATCCAGGACAGCCGCACCACCGGCCGCAGCCAGCTGCCGATCATCGGCGACATTCCCTTCGTCGGCAATCTCGCCGGCAGCCGCGACAACGTCATCGGCAAGACCGAGCTGATCATCCTGATCCGGCCGCATGTGATGCGCAGCCTCGACGAGGCGCGCAACGTCACCGAGGAATATCGCCGCTACATGGCGATCGAGGGGCCGCATCGCCGGCCGCCGGCGCGCCGCCGCGCCGAGGACACCGGCCGCAGGATTCTCGACTGATGCCGCGCTTCCGTTACCAGGCCTACGGCGCCGACGGCGCGTTCGCGGAGGGCACGATCGAGGCGGCCTCGGCTGCGGCGGCCGATGCCGCGCTGTGGGCGCAGGGCCTGTCGCCGTTCCAGATGCGCAGCCTCGACGGCGGCGGAACGCAATGGTGGAATCGCGAGATCGCGTTCGGCGGCGGCTCGGCGCGCGGCGACCTGCTGGCCTTCACCCGCGAGTTCTCGACGCTGTGCAGCGCCGACATCCCGATGGACGACGCGCTCAGGATCGTCCAGGCGCAGACCGCGGCCGCGCGGCTGAAGACGCTGGTCGAGGCGCTGCTCGCCGAGGTGCTGAACGGCCGGCCATTGTCGGAGGCGATGCAGGGCCAGTCGCGCATCTTTCCTGCTGATTATGTCGCGGTGGTGCGCGCCGGCGAGAGCGGCGGCCGGCTCGCCCAGGTGCTGAGCGAACTCGCCGAGTTGCTGGAGCGCCGCGCGGAGATCGTTGCGCGCATCCAGTCGGCGCTGATCTACCCGGCGATGCTGATCGTGCTCAGCCTCGTTACGCTCGCGATCATCATCGGCGGCGTGATCCCGTCGATGGCGCCGATCTTCACGCAGAGCGGCAAGCCCGTGCCGCTGACCATCCAGGCCATGCTGGCGTTGAAGGCGCACTGGCTCGAGATCCTCATCGCCAGCGCCGCCGCGCTGGCGCTGCTCGGCGCCGCCATCGCCTTCGCCATGACCGACGCGCAGCGTCGCCAGCGGCTCGACCGGCTGGTGCTGCGGCTGCCGCTGCTCGGCAGCTTCCTGTTGCAGCAGGACACCGCGCGCTTCGCCCGGACGCTCGGCACGATGCTGTTGGCCGGCGTGCCGCTGATCGCGGCGACGCGGTCGGCGAGCGAGGTCGTCGGCAACCGTCATCTGCGCGCCGGGCTCGATCAGGCGATCGAGGCGGTCCAGCAGGGTACGGCGCTACATCGATCGCTGCGCGAGGCGGTCTCGCTGCCTGCCGTGGCGCTGCAGATGATCGCGGTCGGAGAGGAGGCCGGCAAGCTCGATCGCATGCTGGTGCGGGTCGCCGAAATGCTGGAGAAGCAGCTGCAGACCCGCGTCGACCGCTTCATGGCGGCGCTGACCCCGGCGATGACCGTTGGCATCGCTGTCATCATCGGCGCGCTGATCATGCCGGTCATGACGGCCGTGCTCAGCATCAACGATCTGGCCGGACGATGAGCATGGCAGCGACACAGGCGCGTGCAGGGATGAGCGCCGGCTTCACGCTGGTCGAGATGCTCGCCGTGCTGGTCATCGTGGCGCTGACGGCCGCTGCCGCCATGCCGCTGCTGTCGCGCGGCGCAGGCGGCGTGAGCCTCGATGCCGCGGTCAGCGAGATCGCGTCGGCGCTGCGTGCGACGCGGGCCGCGGCGATCCTGCAGAACCGGGCGATGACGTTGCGCATCGACGTCGACCGCCGCAGCTTCAGTTCGGACGTGATGCCGCCACGCGTCTTCGCGGCAGGACTTCAGGCCAAGCTGACCTATGCCGCAGCCACGCGGACGAGCGCGACGGAAGGGGGCTTCCGCTTCTTTCCGGACGGCTCGTCGACGGGCGGCGATCTCAGCCTGGAACTGAACGGACGACAGGCACGGCTGTGCGTCGAGTGGCTGACGGGGACGGTTCGGAGCGCCGCGACATGTTGAGGGAGAGGCAATGATGCTGGGGAAGAATATCAGCAACGGGCTGAAGCTGCGCGTCTCGCGGCGTGCGGATCGCCGGACCCGCATGCGCAGAGACGGAGAGGCGGGGTTCACGCTGGTCGAGATGCTGGTCGTGATCACCATCATCGGCCTGGTGATGGGTCTCGTCGGACCGCGCGTGCTGAGCTATCTCTCTGACTCCAAGCTCAAGACGGCGCGGATCCAGATCCGCAGCCTCGCCTCGGCGCTCGATCTCTATCATCTCGACAACGGCCGCTATCCCACCGCCGCCGAAGGCCTCGGCGCGCTGGTGCAGAAGCCGGCCACGGCGACGAGCTGGAACGGGCCCTATCTGAGCGGCACCCTCGTGCCCACCGATCCC
>NZ_CAFI01000301.1 GCF_000239775.1 Bradyrhizobium sp. ORS 375 | reverse complement strand
TCTGATCGGATCAAGAGCCCCCGGCAGGCAACTGCCGGGGGTTTTTCTTTGCCTGAGAGGCCCGGCACCGCTGGGGATTGTCAGCGATTGTCCCCCGCTCACCTCGCTCTTACCGTCTCCCTCGACAATTTCGGGCGCCATCATCGGATCGTGCCGCTCCTTTGAGACAAGGTGCGTCACCTGACGGTTCATTCGCGTCTGCGTCGTGGCGATTCGTCTCAAAGATGCGTGAGCCGCAGCCCGCCACGTCCCGGGGAAAGCCTGGACCGCATCACCGGCGATCCGCTGATCGGCCTGACCTGGTCTGCCGCCATGATCGCGGCCGTCGTCCCCTCGGCAAAGGCCACGGCGAGGGCGCTGCGGTGGCCTGGCTTGCCGTACTTGTCGACGCCAAGGCGGCGTCCCGTTCCGAGCCCAGACCCGTTCTGCTCGATTCCTGCCACGTATTCGACGCCGAAGAGCCCCGCGCGGCGGTATCACGCACCTTTATATGCACCGTCTTGCCGGCGTTCGTCGCGCCACCGCACGGCCACAAGCGTGATCCGGCGCGTCACGAGAATGGTCCGATAAAACACAAAAAATGCCTCCGGATCGTTCCGACTGCAACGCTATGGGCGGTCAGTGTGAGACCGCTGGAGATGAGCTGGCTCGTCGGGTGGGGACAATCGCCCCTGCTTCAGGGGGGTGGTCTGACGTGAGCAATTTGGAGGTTAGTATGAAGACTGTGAGGAGCCTTGTTCTGGGCTCAGCGGCGGCTTTGCTCGCCATGAGTGGGGCTCAGGCAGCCGACCTTCCGATCAAGGCCAAAGCGGTCGAGTATGTGAGGGTCTGCTCAATGTACGGCGCGGGATTCTTCTACATCCCCGGCACAGACACCTGCATCAAGCTCGGTGGCTATCTGCGCGCCGAGGCGGCCTTCGGAACGAACACGATCTTCCAGAATGCGGTCAACGGCGTCGCTGGCGGGCGGAATCGCCTCAGCAACTACTACACGACGCGCTCGCGCGCCGACCTGAACATCGATACCCGCACGGCAACCGAGTATGGCGTCGTCCGCACCTATTTCGACGCGGTCTTCCAATGGACGTCGGGCAGCTACGCCGGAACCGGCTCCGCCACCGGCGCCACCGCCTATTCGACGGCGGGCGCACCGGGCGCGCAGGCCGATGGCAACATCGCGCAAGGCGGCATCGGCGTGTTCTATGCCTTCATCCAGTTCGCCGGCTTCACGATGGGTAAGGCCGTGTCGCAGTTCGATGCGCCCTGGGCCAACTATCCCGGCAACAATTTCGACGGCCTGACCGGCGGCGGCGGCACCATTACCGGCGTCAACCAGTTCACCTACACCGCCGATTTCGGCTCCGGCATCACGGCGGCGATCTCGGCCCAGGATGCGACGCAATACGGCCAGTCGCAGATCTGGAATACGGCGGGACAGACGGCCGCCGGCGTGCTCACCGGCGCCTACGGCACCTCGAACTTCGGCGGCAACGTTGCGCCTGACATCGTCGGCATGGTGCGCGTCGACCAGGCATGGGGCCTGTTCCAGGCGTCCTTCGCGGCGCACGACAATCACGCCGCCTTCTTCGGCGCCAACGAGACCACCGGGCATCCGGCGGACAAATGGGGCTTCGCCGGTCAGCTCGCTCTGTCGATCAAGAACATTCCGACGGGTCCGGGCGACACCATCAACCTGCAGGGCGTCTACACCAACGGCGCCAGCCGCTACAACTTCCAGAGCCTCGCTCCGATCAACTACGCGATGTATGGCGGCACCAACCTGCCTGGCGCCTTTCAGAGCCTCGGCTTTGCCGGTGTGTCTGATTCGGTGTTCGGGGCGGGCACCCAGCAGCAGCTGACGACGACCTACGGCTTCCGCGGCGCCTTCACCCACAATTGGGACCCGTTCTGGAACACGGCGGTCTACGGCTCCTGGAGTGCGGTCAGGTACAATGCCACGGCCAAGGGATTGATCTGCAACGCTCCCGGAATGGTTGCTCTCGGCATCATCGGCGCGAACTGCAACCCGGACTTCAACATCTCGACCCTGGGTGTGATCACGCGCTGGACGCCGGTCAAGAACCTGACCTTCTCGGCGGACGTCGCCTGGACCCGGCTCGACCAGAAGTTCGCGGGCGTTGCGAATGCGCCGGCGGTCGCGGCTGTCGCCAAGCCGGCCACGACGTATCAGCTGAAGGATCAGGACTCGGTGTCGCTGCTGCTTCGCGCGCAGCGCAACTGGTGATGAGAAGCGGGTAGGGAGGGGAGTGGCGAATGGCAATTGACTGACTGTCGAAGGTCAGTCTCGCTACTCGCTACTCGCTACTCGCTACTCGCTACTCGCTACTCGCTACTCGCTACTCGACGACCGCGCCGCGGCGCAGATCGGCCTCGATCTGCAGCCGCGAGCCGCCGCCGAAGCGGGCGCGATAGACCTGCAGATTTTCCATCACGCGCTGGACGTAATTTCGCGTCTCCGCGAACGGGATCAGCTCGACCCAGTCGACCGCGTCGACATTGGGATCGCGCGGGTCGCCATAGCGCTCGATCCATTTCCTCACGCTGCCCCGGCCGGCATTGTAGGCCGCGAACGTCATGATGTAGGAGCCGCGGTAGTCCTCGAGCAGGCCGCCGAGCTCGGCCGCGCCGAGCTGGGCGTTGTACACCGGATCGGTCTTCATCCGGTTCAGGTCGAAGCTGACCCCGGCGCGCTTGCAGACGTAGCGGCCCGCATCGGGCGTCACCTGCATCAGCCCATAGGCCTGCGCCGGCGACACCACCGCCTGGTTGAACGCGCTCTCCTGGCGCGCAATCGAGAAGATCACGCTCTGCTCGACCTCGGGCCCGATCGACCGGAATGCAGGAATGCCGCTCACGGGATAGGCGTAATGATCGAACGGCAGTCCGCGATTGAGCGCGGCCTTGCCGACCAGCAGCATCGCCCGCGCGTCGCCTTGCCGGCCGGCGGCCTCGGCAAGACCCAGCAGCACGTCCGGGTCGCCATTGTCGCCCATGTCGGCGAAGATCGGGATCGCGACCTCGCCCTCGTCGAGATCATACAGCAGCTGCACTGCGCGGACCACTTCGAGGCGCTCCACGCCGCGGCCGCGGCCGGCCGGCGCCGCATTGAGCCCGAGCTGCGGCAGGCCCAGCTTGGCGCGCGCCAGCTGGCCATAATAGCTCGTCGACTGCTCGGCTGCCGCCGTGTAGGCCGCGCGCGCCTCCTGCATCCGGCCCATCGCCTCCGCCGCGCGGCCCTGCCAATAGCCGGCGCGCGCCAGCGTGGTCGGGTTGACGCTGCCGACGCCGATGCGGGCGAAGTGCTGGGCCGCCGTCGCCGGATCCTTCAGGAAGCGCAGCGCGATCCAGCCGGCGGTGAACTCCTGCTCGGTCTTGTAGATGTCGCGGTTCGGCAGCGCGGCGTCGCGGGCGATCAGATAGGCGCTGCGGTACTCGCCGGTGTCGATCATCTTGCGCGCCAGCAGGCGGCGCTCGATCCACCATTCGTCGAGATTGTGCAGGCGGCCCGGATCCTTCGGCGCGCTCAGCATCAGCTGCGCCGCCTCGGCGAACTGCTCGTCGCGCCTGAGCACCTGGATGCGGCTGAAGATGTAGCCGGCGTCGCCATGCAGCTCGCGCGGGACAGCGTCAAGCAGCGCGCGGCTGTTGGAAGCCTTGCGGTAGGTCGCGATCCGCGCCTTGGCCAGCGCGACATGGCCCGAGCCGAGCCTCCGCGCCGCGCGCAGCGCCGCCTCGTGCTCGCTGCCATAGAGCAGCGTATCCATCCGCGCCTTGTGGTCGCCGCCGGAGAGCAGGGCGCCGAACTGGTCGAGGATGTTGTTCTCGGTGTCCTCGGACATCGCGTCGTTGCGCCAGGCCTCGCGCACCAGCCGCTCGGCATTGGCGCGGTCGCCGCGGTTGAGCATGACGCGCGCCAGCGCAAACCGGCCCTTGGCGGACAGCGGCGATTCGTTCTCGAACCAGGACCACACGACGGAATCGTCGCGCTTGTCGTCCCACAGCGCCGCTTCCAGCCGGCGGCGCAAGAATGTCTGCGAGGGCCAGCTCGGATTGGCGGCGATGAACGAGCGGTAGCGCTCGACGGTGGCGTTGTTGTTGTCGCTGCGCAGGATGACCCATTCCGCAAGCTTGCGTGCCACCGGATCGGAGATCGCCTGCTCGACCTGGGTGGCGTCATCAGGTTTGCGCTTGCGCACCAGCTCGATCACGTTTTCGAGCGCATCCTTGTCCGATTGCGAGGTCGAGGCCGTTGCGGCGATCGCCGCGGGGGCGATCGGCTTGCGCGACGCAGGCAAGGCCGCGTGCTGGCGCGGCGGCAGGCTGGGCGCTGCGCTGGGCGTGATATCCCGGGGGCCGCTCCGTGGCGCCTCGGCAGGACCCTTGGCGATGCTCTTGGTATCACCCTTGGTATCGGCTTTGGCCTCGGCCCGGGCGTCGACCTTGCTCCTGGATTCAGCGGTATCCCTTGCCGTTGCGGCGGGAGCCGCGCTGCGCGCGATGGGACGCGCCTTCGGCAGAGGAACCTTGTCCTTGGCGAGAGCGATATCTCCGCCAAGAGTGAGTCCCAGTGTCAGGCTTGTGGCCAGGGACACCGAGAGAGACATCGACAGGGCGGTCGATCGCAATGCGGTAGCGCGGGCAGACAAGGGCACGGCGTTCCTTTGCGGCGGGTGACTTCGATCCCTGACGATCTTGGTCTATCGAAAAGGTGAACAAATACTAAATGTACCGGGATCGGTTGCAACCTGCGCCAACACCGCGGCAAAATCACGACCGAAGGGCGGCGGTGCGGCCTTCCGGCGCGACCGGAGATCGCCACAAGCATCCTGAGGGCCTGCGGCGCAGGCTGGAACAGGCGACCGCTCCGACTGATTCGGGCGCGTCGCGTGCCTGTTGAGAAGGCAGCCGACGCCAGGGCAGGCCTTCCGCCAGATGTCCAGACCCGGTATGAAGTGCGCTTGGCTCTGGGGCAACGCGCGTTGGGAGGGAGTTTCATGGCAGCCAAGACGAATTTCCGAGGCTCTTTCACCGCCTTGGTGACTCCTTTCAAGAACGGATCGGTGGACGAGGCCGCGTTCCGCAGCCTGGTGAACTGGCAGATCGACGAGGGCACCAATGGCCTGGTGCCGGTCGGCACGACCGGCGAGAGCCCGACGCTGAGCCATGACGAGCACAAACGGGTGGTCGAGTGGTGCATCGCCGAGGCCAAGGGCAGGGTGCCCGTGGTCGCTGGCGCCGGCTCCAATTCGACCAAGGAGGCCGTCGAGCTCGCCCAGCATGCCGAGACGGCCGGCGCCGACGCGGTCCTGGTGGTGACGCCCTATTACAACAAGCCGACGCAGGAAGGCCTGTATCAGCACTTCAAGGCGATCAACGACGCGATCGGCATTCCGATCATCATCTACAACATTCCGCCGCGCTCGGTCATCGACATGTCGGTCGACACCATGAAGCGGCTGTTCGAGCTCAAGAACATCGCCGGCGTCAAGGACGCCACCGCCAGCATGGTGCGGGTGTCGCAGCAGCGCGCGGCGCTGGGCGAGGACTTCAACCAGCTGTCGGGCGAGGATGCCACAATCATCGGCTACATGGCCCATGGCGGCCATGGCTGCATCTCGGTGACGTCGAACGTGGCGCCGCGGCTGTGCGCGGAGTTCCACGCCGCCTGGCAGAAGGGCGATGTCGCCACCGCGCTCAAGATCCACGACAAGCTGATGCCGCTGCACACCAACCTGTTTATCGAGTCGAACCCGGCGCCGGTGAAATACGCGCTGTCGCTGCTCGGAAAGATTGAGGAGAAGCTGCGGCTGCCGATGGTGCCGGTCTCGGAGCCGACCCGCATTGCCGTCCGCGATGCGATGGTTCACGCGGGGCTGATCAACTGAGTCCAGCCGTTTCTTTTCACGTCTGATGGGGAGACAGACATGCTGAAGGAATTCCGTGAATTCGCCATGAAGGGCAACGTCGTCGACCTCGCGGTCGGCGTCATCATCGGCGCGGCCTTCGGCGCCATCGTCAACTCGCTGGTCGGCGACGTGATCATGCCCATCATCGGTGCGATCACCGGCGGCCTCGATTTCTCGAACTACTTCATCCCGCTTTCCAAGGCGGTCAATGCAACCAACCTGGCCGACGCGAAGAAGCAGGGCGCCGTGCTCGCCTATGGCAGCTTCCTGACGCTGACGCTGAACTTCTTCATCGTCGCCTTCGTGCTGTTCATGATCATCCGCGGCATGAACAAGCTGAAGCGCAAGCAGGAGGCGGCGCCCGCGGCCCCGGCGAAGCCCAGCGCGGAGGTCGAGCTTCTGACCGAAATCAGGGATCTCCTGAAGAAAGCCTGACGTGGCGAACAAGAACGAGCCGAAGATCACCGTCGCCGCCGAGAACCGCAAGGCGCGGTTCAATTACGCGATCGAGGACACCATCGAGGCCGGCATCGCGCTGACCGGCACCGAGGTGAAGTCGGTCCGTGGCGGCAAGTCGACCATCGCGGAATCCTATGCGGATTCCCGCGATGGCGAGATCTGGCTGATCAACGCCAACATTCCCGAATATCTGCAGGCCAATCGCTTCAATCACGAGCCGAAGCGGCCCCGCAAGCTGCTGCTGCATCGCAAGCAGATCCACAAGCTGATGGGCGCGGTCGAGCGCGAGGGCATGACGCTGATCCCGCTCAAGCTCTATTTCAACGAGCGCGGCCGCGCCAAGCTGCTGCTTGCGATCGCCAAGGGCAAGAAGCTGCACGACAAGCGCGAGAGCGAGAAGAAGCGCGATTGGGGCCGCGAGAAGGGCCGGCTGCTGCGGGCGCGCGGATAACGCGGCCTGTGCCGTTGCCGCGCTCTTCTCGGCGTCCAGGCCAGGGAAGCGAGCCGATGAACCAGAAGAACCTGTTGAACGTCGATTGGAGCCTCATTCCGGCGCCGATCGACGATGGTGCCGCTGATCATCTCGTCGGCACGACGATCCCCGCGATCAGCCTGCGCGCCACCGACGACACTCTGGTCACACTGTCGGATCTGCCGGGCCGGACGATCGTGTTCGCCTATCCGCGGACCGGCGAGCCCGGCAAGGTCTCTCTGGTCGAGGACTGGGACCTGATCCCGGGCGCGCGCGGCTGCACGCCGCAGACCTGCAGCTTCCGCGACCTGTTCGGCGAGCTCAAGGCCGCCGGCGCCGCGCATGTGTTCGGCCTGTCGACGCAGAGCAATGCCTATCAGACCGAGATGGCCTCCCGCCTGCATTTGCCATTCCCGGTGCTGTGCGACGAAAAGCTCGCGCTGACGCAGGCGCTGCGCCTGCCGACCATGGAGATCGCCGGGCTGACCCTGATCAAGCGCCTGGCCCTGATCATCGACGATGCGCGCATCAGCCACGCGTTCTATCCGGTGTTCCCGCCGGACCGGAACGCGGCCGACGTGCTGGCATGGCTGAAGGATAATCGCGTCGCCTCCCCCTGAATTCAGGCCGTTAGCGTTCGACTCTGCAACTGCGGCGTCCTCCGTCATTGCGAGCGAAGCGAAGCAATCCAGAGTCCCGTGCGCAGCCCTGGATTGCTTCGCTTCGCTCGCAATGACGAAGGCTTGAGATTTGATCGGGGCGAACTAATCCAGCTCCGCCTTCACGCGCGCGAAGACGGCGTGAAACATCTCGGTCGTGAGCACGCCGGTGTTCGTGTTGTAGCGCGAGCAGTGATAGCTGTCGTACAGCCTGATCCCGCCGGCTTGATGCACGGCGCCATGGGCGAAGGGGGCCGCTGCGGCGCGCAGGCCGAGCAGCTTCAGCAGCGTGTCGTGCGAGATGCGCCCGAGCGCGACGATGCTGCGCAGGCGCGGCATCGCCGCGATGCTGGCGCCGAGGAAGCTGCGGCACTGGTTGATTTCGGCCGGCAGCGGCTTGTTCTGCGGCGGCACGCAGCGCACGGCATTGCTGATCCGGCAGTCGATCAGGGTCAGCCCGTCGTCGGGACGGGCTTCGAACCGGCCCTTCGCGAAGCCGTATTGCAGCAGCGTGCCGTACAGCAGCTCGCCCGCGTAATCTCCGGTGAACGGCCGGCCGGTGCGGTTGGCGCCCTGCAGGCCGGGGGCGAGGCCGACGATGAGGAGGCGAGCGCCTGCATCTCCAAACGACGGCACGGGCGCATTGAACCATGACGGTTCGCGCGCCCGCTGCGTGTTGCGGAAATCGACCAGGCGCGGACAAAGCGGACAGTCGCGGTCCGGATCGGTCGGGTGTGCTGCTGAGGAACGTGAGGCCGAATCGGTCTTTGGAGCGCCGCGCGGGACCGTCTTAGTCCTCGAAATCGTCATCGGTGGACGTGGTGGTGGTGGTGGGCGCGGGCGTGCGAGCGGCAGGCGCAGTCGTGCGCTGCAGGAATTGCGGCGAATGGTGGCGCGGCTCACGCGGGGCGGGACGTTCGGACGGATCGCGACCGAGCTTCGACTGCAGCTCGACGAGATCGGTGAAGACGTCGGCCTGGCGGCGCAACTCGTCGGCGATCATCGGCGGCTGGCTCGAGATGGTCGAGATCACGGTGACGCGAACGCCGCGGCGCTGCATCGCCTCGACCAGCGAGCGGAAGTCGCCGTCGCCCGAGAACAGCACCATCTGGTCGATGTGCTCGGCGAGCTCCATGGCGTCGACCGCGAGCTCGATGTCCATGTTGCCTTTGACCTTGCGGCGGCCGCTGGCGTCGATGAACTCCTTGGTCGCCTTGGTGACGACCGTGTAGCCGTTGTAGTCGAGCCAGTCGATCAGGGGACGAATCGACGAATATTCCTGATCCTCGATGATCGCCGTGTAGTAGAACGCACGCAGCAGCGTGCCGCGGCTCTGAAATTCCTTGAGCAGGCGCTTGTAGTCGATGTCGAAGCCGAGCGTCTTGGCTGTTGCGTATAGGTTGGCGCCGTCAATGAAGAGCGCAATCTTATTCGTCGAAGATGACATTCAGTGTCTCGCGTTCAGTTAGCTTCTGTTTTTTGGCGCGATGGGGTGGGGTCGCGCATTTCATCTCAAGATACTGCCAAGGATACTGCCAAGGCGGGTGCGGTTCGTCAGGTGTGACGTTACCGCAAATGGGAGTGATCGGGGCAACAAAGGCGCACTTGTGACCGCGCAATGAAGCGTTTTCTTGTCCAAAGCCACCTTCTGCGGCTCGGGACGGCCCGTCAGCATGGATGCGGAATTCGGCACCCGTTGCCCGGTTAAAGAGACCGGCAGCCAGTTTGGTCTTGCGAAAACCGGTCAGTCTCTATAACTAGCCCAACATAATCAGCATATTAAGCACACAAAGGACCGGAGCGACAATGGCGCGCGTCACTGTGGAAGATTGTATCGATAAGGTCGACAACCGGTTCGACCTGGTCCTCCTGGCCGCGCATCGCGCGCGCATGATCTCGTCAGGTTCACAACTTACAATTGATAGAGATAATGACAAGAATCCCGTTGTGGCACTCCGGGAGATTGCGGATTCGACCATTTCTCCCGAGGATCTGAAGGAAGAACTGGTGCATTCGCTGCAGAAGTTCGTCGAGGTCGACGAGCCGGAGCCCGACACCGTGCCGCTGATCGGCTCCGCCGGTGCCAGCGTCGATGCCGACGACACCGAGGTCGCCGTCGAGCGCATGACCGAGGAAGAGCTGCTCAAGGGCCTCGAAGGTCTTGCTCCGCCGGAGGAGCAGCCGGAAGAGGACGAGTGACAATCCTTATCGCCGTCGGCGTCAGCCCGAAATAACATGTGCGAATGTGAAGGCCCGGACCTCGTCCGGGCCTTTGCATTTGGGCGTCGTTTCGTGATTACCATAGGGTGCGGCAGCGGCCCTGCCGCCCGGCGGATTCGGTCCCAAAGATAAAGGTTTAGTCATTTTCCATGGTGGTTCCGGGCCACACTCCTCAGCAGATGCAGGCGGCGGCCGAATCGGCCGCGGTGGCGCCGGTGCTGCCGGCTGAGCGGCCGCGGCCGCCAAAGCCGCGCTCGCGCATGATGCGGCAGTACGATCTCGTCGAGCGGGTCCGCTCCTACAATCCGGATACGAACGAGGATCTGCTCAACCGCGCGTATGTGTACGCGATGAAGGCGCATGGCTCGCAGACCCGCGCCTCCGGAGACCCGTATTTCACCCATCCGCTCGAGGTCGCGGCCATTTTGACCGACCTCAAGCTCGATGACGCGACCATCGTCGCGGCGCTGCTGCACGACACGATCGAGGACACCGAGGCGACCCGCGCCGAGATCGACCGCTTCTTCGGACCCGAGATCGGCGCGCTGGTCGAGGGCCTGACCAAGCTGAAGCGGCTCGAGCTGGTGTCGCGCGAGGCCAAGCAGGCCGAGAACCTGCGCAAGCTGCTGCTGGCGATTGCGGACGATGTCCGCGTGTTGCTGGTCAAGCTCGCCGATCGTCTGCACAACATGCGCACGTTGGAGTTCGTGCCGGAAGCGTCGCGCCGCCGCATCGCCGAGGAGACGCTCGACATCTATGCGCCGCTCGCCGGCCGCATGGGCATGCAGGAGATGCGCGAGGAGCTCGAGGATCTCTCGTTCCGGACGCTCGATCCGCAGGCCTATGGCGTGGTGATGCAGCGGCTCGACGCACTGGCCGATCGCAACCGCAACCTGATCGGCGAGATCGAGAGTCAGCTGGCGCGCAAGTTCCGCGACCACGGCCTGACCGCGCGGGTGTTCGGCCGCCGCAAGCGGCCGTTCTCGATCTGGACCAAGATGGAGCGCAAATCCATCGGCTTCGAGCAGCTGTCCGACATCTTCGGCTTCCGCGTCATCATGCCGGACCTGGAGTCCTGCTACCGCGCGCTCGGCATCGTGCATACGACCTGGCCGGTCGTGCCGGGGCGCTTCAAGGACTACATCTCGACGCCGAAGCAGAACGACTATCGCTCGATCCACACCACCGTGATCGGCCCCGGCAAGCAGCGCGTCGAGTTGCAGATCCGCACCGAGGACATGGATCAGATCGCCGAGCTCGGCATCGCCGCCCACGCCTTCTACAAGGACGACATCGGCTCGCCGACCGAGCTGCTCAAGCGCGAATCGAACGCATTCGCATGGCTGCGCCACACTATTGGCATTCTCTCCGAGAGCGCCAATCCGGAGGAATTCCTCGAGCATACCAAGCTCGAGCTGTTTCACGATCAGGTGTTCTGCTTCACGCCGAAGGGTAAGCTGATCGCGCTGCCGCGCCACGCAAACGTGATCGACTTCGCCTATGCCGTCCACACCGACGTCGGCAACAGCGCGGTCGGCTGCAAGATCAACGGCAAGTTCGCGGCGCTCTCGTCAGAGTTGCAGAACGGCGACGAGGTGGAAGTGCTGACCTCGGACGCGCAGTCGGCGCCGCCGTCGGCGTGGGAGACGCTGGCCATCACCGGCAAGGCACGCGCGGCGATCCGGCGTGCCACCCGCACCGCGGTGCGCGATCAATATGCCGGGCTCGGCCGGCGCATCGTCGAGCGCCTGTTCGAGCGCACCAAGCTCGAATATGCCGACGACAAGCTCAAGGGCGCGCTGCCGCGGCTGGCGCGGGCCTCGATCGAGGACGTCATGGCCGCTGTCGGCCGCGGCGAGATCAAGGCCTCCGACGTCGCCCGCGCGATGTATCCGGACTACAAGGAAGAGCGCGTCGTGCGCTATGGCGCCAAGAAGACGGCGGCGCCCGCTGCCAAGGCCGCGGCGCCGACGGCCGAGCCGGCGCGCGGGGCGTTCGCGATTCCGATCAGCGGCCTCAACTCCGGCCTGCCGGTGAAGTTTGCGCCCAATGGCGGCGCCGTGCCGGGCGACCGCATCGTCGGCATCGTCACGCCGGGCGAGGGGATCACGATCTATCCGATCCAGTCGCCGGCGCTGAAGGATTTCGAGGACGAGCCGGAGCGCTGGCTCGACGTGCGCTGGGACGTCGACGAGACCACGCCGCAGCGCTTTCCGGCGCGCATCAAGGTCGAGAACGTCAACGAGCCGGGCAGCCTGGCCCAGGTGGCGACCGTCATCGCCGAGCATGATGGCAACATCGACAATATCAGCATGAGCCGCCGCTCGCCCGACTTCACGGAGCTCACGATCGATCTCGAGGTCTACGACCTCAAGCATCTCTCGGCGATCATCAACCAGCTGCGCGCCAAGACCATCGTGGCGAGGGTCGACCGCGTGAATGGCTAATCTGCGGGTTTGGCGGCGGCGTTTCCTCCGGCAATCCGCTAGATCTGTTCATCCTACTTGAAGTCCCGGGAGCCCGCGATGTCCCATCCCCCGAAGCTGCGTCTCGGCGTCAATGTCGACCACATCGCCACCCTGCGAAACGCGCGGGGCGGCCGCACGCCGGATCCGGTGCGCGCCGCGCTGCTCGCCATCCAGGCCGGTGCCGACGGCATCACCGCGCATCTGCGCGAGGACCGGCGGCACATCCGCGACGACGACATGGCCCGCCTGAAGGCGGCGATCTCCAAGCCGCTGAACTTCGAGATGGCGGCGACCGAGGAGATGGTGGGAATCGCGCTCGCGACCCGGCCGCATGCCTGCTGCCTGGTCCCCGAGCGGCGCGAGGAGCTGACCACCGAGGGAGGGCTGGACGTGGTCGGCCAGCGCGAGTCTCTGGCGCCCGCCATCGCCCGGCTGAGCGAAGCCGGCATCCGGGTGTCGCTGTTCATCGCCGCAGACCCCGCCCAGATCGAGATGGCGGCGCGGCTGCGCGCGCCCGTCATCGAGATCCACACCGGCGGCTGGTGCGATGCGATCACCGACGGCCACCATGACAAGGCTGCGGCGGAGTGGCAGCGGATCGTGGCAGGCGCCCGGCAGGCCTATGCCGCGGGCCTCGAGGTCCATGCCGGCCACGGCCTCGACTACGCCACCGCCGAGCAGATCGCGGCGCTGCCGGAGATCGTCGAGCTCAACATCGGCTACTTCATGATGGGCGAGGCGCTGTTCGTGGGCCTGCCCGAGAGCGTGCGGACGATGCGTGCTGCGATGGATCGGGGACGCGCCCGGCTGGGGACCTCGGCATGATCATCGGCATCGGCTCGGACCTGATCGACATCCGCCGCGTCGGCGAGGTGATCGAGCGGCATGGCGAGCGCTTTCTCAATCGGATCTTCACCGCCGCCGAGCGGGCCAAGGCCGAGCGGCGGGCGAAGAACGAGAAGATGGTGATCGCCACCTATGCCAAGCGATTCGCCGCCAAGGAGGCCTGCTCCAAGGCGCTCGGCACCGGCATCCGCCAGGGTGTGTGGTGGCGCGACATGGGCGTGGTCAATCTTCCCGGGGGACGGCCGACCATGCAGCTCACGGGGGGCGCCGCCGAGCGCCTGAAGGCGCTGATCCCGGCGGGACACGAGGCCCGGATCGACCTCTCGATCACCGACGACTGGCCGCTGGCGCAGGCCTTCGTCATCATCTCGGCGGTCCCCCGGGCACCATCCTGAGCCCGCTTGGCGCTTGGCCGAAAAACAAGAATGCAATTGATTCCAGATGGTTATGTTGTTTTGATGCGGCCCTTGATTGCGCCGCCCCGCGCAGTCGTCTAAAACCCGCCGGGATCGAACCGGCAGCATCGAGGGCGGATTCTGGGTCAAACCGGAGTTGGCCTTGACCACCAGAATCAGGACAGACTCCTTCACCCCGCGGAACGGTACGTGGTTCGCGGACGGAGGGGTGTTATGCAACGGCTGGCGAATCGTCGGACCATTCGCCCAGGGACAGTGAAAGAGCATGAGCGTGACCTCCGGAACCAAGACTGAGAGCGGCCTCGGTGAAACCGTTCGGGTCGTCGTTCATGCCCTTCTGATCGCGCTGGTGATCCGCACCTTCCTGTTCCAGCCCTTCAACATCCCGTCGGGATCGATGAAGGCGACGCTGCTGGTCGGCGATTACCTGTTCGTGTCGAAATATTCCTACGGCTACAGCCATTTCTCGATTCCGCAGTCGCCCAACATCTTCTCGGGACGCATCTTCGGCTCGGAGCCGCGCCGCGGCGACATCGTGGTGTTCCGCCTGCCGAAGGACACCGAGATCGACTACATCAAGCGGGTGATCGGCTTGCCCGGCGACCGCATCCAGATGCGCGATGGCCTGCTGTACATCAACGACGTGCCCGTCCAACGCGAGCGCCTCAGCGACTTCGTCGGCGAGGATCCCTGCGGCACCGCCGATTCGATCGCGCGGGTGAAGCGCTGGAAGGAGACGCTGCCGAACGGCGTCAGCTACGAGACGCTGGATTGCTTCGACCATGGACCTTACGATAGTACGGATCCTTATATCGTGCCGCCCGGCAACTTCTTCATGATGGGCGACAACCGCGACAACTCGACCGACAGCCGTGTGCCGGCGGCGGTCGGCTATGTCCCGTTCGAAAACATTATCGGCCGCGCCCAGATGATCTTCTTCTCGATTCGAGAGAACGAGCATGCCTGGGCGTTCTGGCGCTGGCCGATGTCCATCCGTTGGGAACGTCTGTTCAAGATCGTGCGATGATCGACGACTCACACGAGATCCAGGCTACACAGGCCGCCGCGCAGGGCCCGCAAGCCGGCGCGGGCGCGCTCGAGGCCGCGCCCAAGGCCGCGGCGCGGCCGAAGCCTGAGTCGAGGATCGAGCCCAAGGTTGAACCCAAGATCGAGCCCAAGATCGAGCAGAGGGCCGACGCCCCCAAGGCGGAGGCGAAGACCGAAGCCAGGGGCGAGGCGAAAGCGACTGGTGTCGTCGAGGCGGCGGAGGGTGGATCACCGGGCGCCGAGCCTGCCGTGGAGACGGAGTCCGATGCCAAGCCGTCTGGCAAGGCCAAGGGCGGCCGCCGAGCCAAGAGCGCCGGAACCGGCGCGACGAAGAGCGCGAAGGCCGCGGAGAAGGCCGCCAACGCGGCGATCGAGGCGCGCATCGGCCACCGCTTTGCCGATCCGTCGCTGCTCAGCACGGCCTTCACGCATGTATCGGCGCTGAAATCGTCCAAGAAGCGCGGCGACAGCTATCAGCGCCTCGAATTCCTCGGCGACCACGTGCTCGGCCTGATCGTCTCGGACATGCTGTATCGCTCGTTCCCGAGTGCGGACGAGGGTGAGCTGTCGAAGCGTCTGGCCGATCTCGTGCGCAAGGAAAGCTGCGCCGACGTCGCCAAGTCGCTCGGCCTGCTCGACGACATCAAGCTCGGCGCCGTCGGAGCGGGGGCGGGCGCGCGGCTCCGTAAGTCTGTCCTGGGCGACGTCTGCGAGGCGGTGATCGGCGCGATCTTCCTCGACGGCGGCTATGCCGCGGCGTCCGGCTTCGTCGAGCGCAACTGGACCGAGCGCATGCACAAGCCGCGGCGTCCGCTGCGCGACCCGAAGACGGTGCTACAGGAGTGGGCGCAGGGCAAGGGCCTGCCGACCCCGGTGTATCGCGAGGTCGAGCGCACCGGCCCGCATCACGATCCGCAGTTCCGCGTCGCCGTCGATCTGCCAGGCCTGGAGCCGGCCGAAGGCGTGGGCGGCTCCAAGCGCGCGGCGGAAAAGGTAGCAGCATCTGTCATGATCGAACGCGAAGGCGTCAGCGGCGGCAGCAATGACAGCTGAGCAGCAGCCCGGGCCGGCGGCCGCGACCCGCTGCGGTTTCGTCGCGCTGATCGGCGCCCCGAACGTCGGCAAGTCGACCCTCGTCAATGCGCTGGTCGGCTCCAAGGTCACCATCGTGTCGCGCAAGGTGCAGACGACGCGCGCGCTGATCCGCGGCATCGTCATCGAAGGCGCCTCGCAAATCATTCTGGTCGATACGCCCGGCATCTTCTCGCCGAAGCGCAGGCTCGACCGCGCGATGGTCACGACGGCCTGGAGCGGTGCGCATGACGCCGATCTCGTCTGCGTGCTGCTCGACGCCAAGAAGGGACTCGACGACGAGGCGCAGGTGATCATCGACAAGGCGGCCTCGGTCGCACACGAGAAGATCCTGGTCGTCAACAAGGTCGACCTGGTCCCGCGCGAAAAGCTGCTGGCGCTGGTCGCGGCCGCCAACGAGAAGCTGTCCTTCGCGCGCACCTTCATGATCTCGGCGATATCAGGCGACGGCGTCGACGATCTCCGGCGCGCGCTGGCGGAGATGGTGCCGCCGGGGCCGTTCCATTACCCCGAGGACCAGATGTCGGACGCGCCGATGCGTCACCTCGCGGCCGAGATCACCCGCGAGAAGATCTATTCGCATCTGCATCAGGAGCTGCCGTACCAGTCCACGGTCGAGACCGACAGCTGGACCGAGCGCAAGGACGGCTCGATCCGGATCGAGCAGACGATCTTCGTGGAGCGGGACAGCCAGCGCAAGATCGTGCTGGGCAAGGGCGGCGCGACGATCAAGTCGATCGGTGCCCAGTCGCGCAAGGAGATCGCCGAGATCACCGGCGTGCCGGTTCACCTGTTCCTGTTCGTGAAGGTGCGTGAGAACTGGGGCGACGATCCCGACCGCTATCGGGAAATGGGGCTCGAGTTCCCCAGGGAATGATGATGAGCGTGCCGCGCAACGTGTTGTGGTTCGAAGTGCTGCTCTACATCTCGCTGATGCTGGATGCGCTGTCGGTCGCCGTATCGGACCGCACGCCGACCTTCGACATGACCGAATCCATGATCACGCAGCAGACGATCTTCAGCGGCGTCATGATCCTGCTGCTGTTCTATTTCGTCTATTTGGCGGCGCAGCGGCGCAAGAACTGGCCGCGCTGGGTGCTGCTCGGCGCGCTGGTCCTGTCCGACATCGGACTGATCCAGGTGATCGGCCAGAGGGGCATGACGCTCGACGCCGGCATCGAGGTCATCTCCTGCGCGCTGACCACGATCGGCCTGTACTACTCGTTCACCGGCGATGCGCGTGGCTGGTTCGACGCGTAGCTGTTGCGTGGTCGCGTAGGGTGGGCGAAGCGCAGCGTGCCCACCGCGACGTACGTGCTGAAGAGATGTACATTTTGAATTCAGCGCCGTCATTGCGAGCGAAGCGAAACAATCCAGGAGCCGCGGTCGAGACTCTGGATTGCTTCGCTTCGCTCGCAATGACGGTGTTTGCGGAGATGGCGCGCCCGAGCTAGGTTGTTGTTAGCTAACGCGGCGCCGGGTGACTGCAGAACGAATGAGACGGCTCACGCAATGGAATGGACCGATGACGGCATCGTGCTCGGCATCCGGCGTCACGGCGAATCCTCCGCCGTCGTCGAGTTGCTGACGCGCGAGCATGGCCGGCATCTCGGGCTCGTGCGCGGCGCCAGCGGCAAGCGCATGCGGCCGGTGCTGCAGCCCGGCAACACGGTGCGCGCGATCTGGCGGGCGCGGCTCGACGAGCATCTCGGCATGTACGCCATCGACGGGCTCACTTTGCGTGCCGCGGAGCTGATGTCCGCCTCGCACGGCGCCTATGGCGTGACTCACCTGGCGGCGTTGGCGCGGCTCTTGCCCGAACGCGATCCGCACGAGGACATGTATTTGCGGCTCGAACATGCGCTCGACGACTTCGCAGATGCCGGCGGCGCCGCGGTGCATATCGTGCGCTTCGAGCTCGCGATCCTGACCGAGCTCGGTTTCGGCCTTGATCTGGAGTCCTGTGCGGCGACCGGCGAGACCACTGACCTGATCTACGTCTCGCCGAAATCCGGCGGCGCGGTGTCGCGCGCGGCCGGCGCGCCCTGGGCCGACCGGCTGCTGCCATTGCCGCAATTCCTGCGCGAGAGCGAGGAGGATCACGGCTGGTCCGATCAGGATCTGGCCGATGGCTTCCGCCTCACCGGCCTGTTCCTGCTGCGCCACGTGCTCGAGCCGCGCGGGCAGGGCCATTCGGATGCGCGTGAAGGCTTCATCAACGCAGTCGCGCGGGCGAGGGCGCGGCTGGCGCGAGCTTGAGCGCAGAGGAGAATCATCATGGGACTGCTCGTCGACGGCCAATGGCACGACGTCTGGTACGATACAGCAGCCTCCGGCGGCCGCTTCGTGCGCAAGGACTCGGCTTTCCGCAGCTTCGTCACATCCGACGGGACGCCTGGCCCCACCGGATCCGGCGGGTTCAAGGCGGAGCCCGGCCGCTATCATCTCTATGTCAGCCTCGCCTGTCCCTGGGCGCATCGCACCCTGATCATGCGCGCGCTGAAGGGACTCGAGGGGATGATCTCGGTGTCCGTCGTGCACTGGCTGATGCGCGAGCAGGGCTGGACGTTCGCCGACGGTCCCGGCGTTGTTGCCGATGAGATCAATCACGCCGAGCTGCTGCACCAGGTCTACACCGCCGCCGATCCGCATTACTCCGGGCGCGTCACCGTGCCGGTGCTGTGGGACAAGGCGCAGCGGACCATCGTCAACAACGAGTCCTCCGAGATCATCCGGATGCTCAATTCTGCGTTCGACGGTGTCGGCGCCAGTCGCGGCGACTATTATCCGCTGCCGCTCCGCGCCGAGATCGACGCCATCAATGCCCGCGTCTACGATACGCTCAACAACGGCGTCTACAAATGCGGCTTCGCCACCACGCAAGCCGCCTACGAAGAAGCCATCGCGCCGCTGTTCGCAACGCTCGACTGGCTGGAGGAGCGGCTGGCGACGCGTCGCTTTCTGCTCGGCGACACCATGACCGAAGCCGACATCCGACTGTTCACGACCTTGATCCGCTTCGACGCGGTCTATGTCGGGCACTTCAAGTGCAACATCCGCCGCATCGCCGATTGTCCGCATCTCGCCGCCTATACGCGCGACCTCTATCAATGGCCGGGCATCGCCGCGACGGTCAATTTCGAGCATATCAAGCGGCACTATTACGAGAGCCACCGTACCATCAATCCCACCGGCATCGTCCCGGTCGGGCCGCAGCAGGATTTCACTGCGCCGCATGACCGCGCCCGCCTGGCCGGCTCCTGAGCGAGGTCCCGTGTCCGGCGATCGCGATCTCGACACGCTGCTGCGCACGATGTCGCCGGAGCTGCAGGACGGCGTCGTCGTGTTCTGCACGCTCAATGCCGGCGACGCGAAGGCCGCGATGCTGTCGCCGCTGATGCTGTTCCGGGAGTGCGAGGGCGATACCCTCATCGTCCGACGCGAGGACGCCGAGCGGGCAGGGCTGGCGTATCGCTTCGCCTCGCGCCTGATCACGCTGACGGTGCACTCCGCGCTCGACGCGGTCGGCTTCCTCGCCGCGGTGACGACGGCGCTGGCGGCCGCCGGGATCAGCGTGAATGCGGTCTCGGCGTTTCATCATGATCACCTGTTCGTACCCGAAGCGCAGGCCGAGCAGGCGATGCGGGTTCTGCAGGAGATGTCGCGCAGCGCCGCCGGACCATGATGGCGCAGCGTCAGCGGCCCGGTCAGGCTTTGCCCCTGGTCTGATTGCGTGACCGGCTGCGTGCCGGCGTGCTCGGCTTCTTGCGTGAGCTCGGCCGAGATCGAGGCGCGTTGCGTGCGGCGCGGGGCGCCGGCGGCCGGCGCGGTCCCGTCAGCATGCGTGCGGCTTGCGCGCGCACCATGTCCATCAGCATCAGCGCTGCCGGCGACAGAGTCCGGCCCTTCAGGCGCAAGATGCCGAATTGCGCCAGCAGCAGGTCGGACGCGCGAGGCTCTTTCAGCTCGGCCACATTGAGCCGGACCAGCTGACCGGAGGCCAACTCCTGCGTGACAACCGCATCTCCTGCGACGAGCACGACATCCGAGCGGACCGCCATTTCCACCAGCAGGCCCGCATTCTCGGATTCGAGGGCGACATCGAAGCCGCGTCCTCCTGGCGCGGCGATCAGGTCGTCCAGCCGCCTGCTGAAGTCCGGCGGCAGCGCGACGGAGGCGAAGTGCTGGCCGGCGAGATCGCGGACCGACAACTGCCGTCGACCCGCCAACGGATGCGTTGGCCGGCAGTAGAAATATCCGGGAAGACTTCCGAGCGGCTCGAGGTCCAGGCTTTCGTCGGTGCGGATGTCGGTGATGTGCGCCAGGAAGAAATCAAGCTTGCCTTGCTGCAGCACGTCCATGAGGGCGCGCCAATTGTCCTGCACCACCTTGATGCGCACGGACGGATGCTCCGCATACAGCCGTGCCATCGCATCCGGCAGCAGCACGAGGCCCGTGAAGGCGCCGACGCCCACCGTCACCTCGCCGGCGTCGCCGGAGCGCAGCAGCCGCATCTCGCGGCCGAGATCGTCGGCGCCCGACAGCAGCGAGCGCGCCCGCGCCACCAGCCGCTCGCCGACCGCGGTGATCTCGACCGAGCGCGAGCTGCGGTCGAACAGCCGCATCCCCGCTTCGTCCTCCAGGGTCTGCAGGCTGCGGCTCAGGGCCGACTGGGTGACATGGGCGCGCTGGGCGGCCCGGGCGAAATGCCGCTCTTCCGCGAGGTAGACCAGCTGCTGCAGCTGACGCAACGTCGGCGTGTGCATCGATGACCCCCGCTCATTGATAAAAGCATAACAATTCATTGGATTTCTTGGACGGTCAATCCCAGAATAGCCGAAACAAATCAGGGGAAATGCCGAACAGGCGGGTCTTGTCGCGCCAGGCGTCGGCATCCCCGCCGCAAGAGGCTTTCTTCATGCCCAATGGCGCACAAGCCCTGATACGCACGCTGGCCAACGCCGGTGTGCGGGTCTGCTTCACCAATCCCGGCACGTCGGAGATGCATTTCGTCGCCGCGCTGGATTCCGCGTCCGAGATGCGCGCCGTGCTGTGCCTGTTCGAGGGCGTGGCGACGGGAGCCGCGGACGGTTACGCGCGCATGACCGGCTCGCCGGCGGCGACGCTGCTGCACCTCGGCTGCGGGCTCGGCAACGGTCTTGCCAACCTGCACAACGCCCGCAAGGGCAAGGTGCCTGTCGTCAACATCGTCGGCGACCATGCCACTCATCACGTCCAGTATGACGCGCAGCTGCAGTCGGACATCGAGACCGTCGCGCGCAACGTCTCGCCCGGTTTCGTCTGGACCTCGCAGGTGACCTCCGAGCTCTGCCGCGATGCGGTCGCGGCCGTGAAGGCCGCGTGCTCCTGGCCCGGCCAGGTGGCGACCCTGATCCTGCCGGCCGACGTGTCCTGGGGCGAGGGCGGCGTGCCCGAGCCCGCGCCGGTGATCGAGCCGCCGCCGCTGGCCGACGAGGCCGCCGTGCGGGCGGTCGCTGCAGCGATCAAGGCGGGCGGCCGCAGCGCCATCCTGCTGGGAGGCACCGCGCTGCAGGAGGAGGCGCTGCTCGCGGCTGCGCGGATCGCTGCGAATTACGGCGTCAAGGTCTTCGCCGAGACGTTCCCGACCCGCATGGAGCGCGGCGCCGGCCTGCCGAGCGTCGAGCGCATTGCCTACCTCGCCGAGATGGCGCAGATCCAGCTCAAGGAGATCGACACGCTGATCCTGGTCGATGCGAAGGCGCCGGTGTCGTTCTTCGCTTATCCCGGCAAGAAAAGCTATCTTCCGCACGAGGGCTGCAAGGTGCTGACGCTGTCGACGCCCTCCGAGGACGCGGCCGGCAGCCTTGGCAAGCTGGTCAAGGTGCTCGAAGCCGAGCAAGCCACGCCTGAGCTGGCGCCCCCGTGGCAGCCCGGACGTCCGCGCGGCAAGAAGCTCACCGCCGAAAAGGTCTGCAAGGCCGTCGGCCATCTGCTGCCGGAGAACGCGATCATCGTCGACGAGGCGATCAGCTCCGGCCTGATGCTGTCGAAGTTCACCGCCGGCGCACCGCGTCACGACCTGATCACCTTGACCGGCGGCGCCATCGGCCAGGGGCTGCCGAACGCGATCGGTGCCGCCATCGCCTGTCCCGACCGGCCGGTGATCGCGCTGATCGGCGACGGCAGCTCGATGTACACGATCCAGTCGCTGTGGACGATCGCGCGCGAGCGGCTCAACGTGACCGCCGTGATCTTCAACAACGCCTCCTACTCGGTGCTCAATGTCGAGCTGGAGCGGGTCGGCGCCGAGAAGATCGGGCCCAAGGCGCGGGCGCAGCTCGACCTGCATGGACCGGTGCTGAAGTTCGCGCAGATCGCCGACGGCATGGGCGTGCGCGCCACCCGCGTCACCACGCCGGACGAGTTCACCTGCGCTCTGAAGGGCGCGCTGGAGCGGCCGGGACCGCATCTGATCGAGGCGATGGTGCCGCCGGCGCTGACCGGGCTCAAGCTGAAGCTGCTGCCGCATCTGCTTGGATCGCTCGACCGGGTGCCGCTGCCGGTGGCGCGCATGCTCAAGCGCAAGATCGCGCCGTGACATGAGCGTGCCGCTGCAGTCAGATGTGGTCATCGCCGGCGGCGGCCTCGCCGGCATCGTCACCGCGCTGGAAGCGCTGCGCGCCGGCAAGTCGGTCACGATCGTCGATCGCGATACGCCGGAGCGCTTTGGCGGGCTGGCGCTGTGGGCGTTCGGCGGCATGGCGCTGGTCGGAACGCCCTTGCAGGCGCGCATGAAGATCCCGGACACGCCGGAGATCGCGCTGCGTGACTGGATCAGGTTCGGCGAGCTCGACGCAAGCGAGCACTGGCCGCTTCGATGGGCGCGCTACTACGTCGAGCACTCGCGCGCCGAGGTCTACGACTGGCTGCTGTCGCATGGCGTGACCTTCATGCCGGCGGTGAACTGGGTTGAGCGCGGCCTGCAGGGCGACGGCAATGCGCTGCCACGCTATCATATCGTCTGGGGCACCTCGCAGCGGCTCACGCGCGTGATGATAGAGGCGATGCGCGCGGCCGGCAGCGGCGGGCGGCTCACCGTGCTGCATCGTCACCGCGTCGTCAGCCTCGATCCTGCTGGAGGCGCGGTATCGGGCGTGGTTGCGGTGAACGAAGAGACCGGGGCAGAGACCCGCATCGCCGCGTCGCTCACGGTGCTCGCGATGGGTGGCATCAATGGCGGCCACGCGGAGGCGCGGGCGAACTGGTCGAAGGGACGGCCGCTGCCCGCGACCATGCTCAACGGCGCGCATCCGTTCGCGGACGGCAAGCTGCATCATCACACAGCGCAGACGCTCGGTGCCGAGATCACCCATGCCGGCGAGATGTGGAACTACGCCGCGGGCATCCCGCATCCGTTCCCGCGTTTCGAGGGCCACGGCCTGTCGCTGGTGCCGTGCAAATCGGCGCTGTGGCTCAACCATCGCGGCGAGCGCATCGGCCCCCAGCCGCTCGTCACCGGCTTCGACACCCATGATCTCTGCCAGCGCGTCGCGGCGCAGCAGAAGCCGTATACCTGGCATCTGTTGAACTGGCGCATCGCCGCGAAGGAGTTCGCGATCTCAGGCGCCGAGCACAATCCGCGCATCCGCGACCGGCAGATGCCGATGTTCCTCAAGGAGACGCTGCTCGGCAACCACCGCCTGGTCCGGCAGATGCAGCGCGACAGCCGGCACTTCCTGGTGGATGAGACGCTCACCGGCCTCGCGGCGAAGATGAATGCGCTGACCGGCACGGACGACGTCAAGCCCGAGGTGCTGCAGGCCACCGCCGACGCCTTCGACGCCAACTTCAAGAATGGCGACAAGCTCTTCAACGACGATCAGCTGCGCCGCATCCTGCACGCACGGCAGTGGGGGCCGGACAAGCTCCGCACCTGCAAGCCCGCGCCGCTGCAGATGAGCGGGGCAGGGCCGTACATCGCCATCCATATGCAGCTCATCACCCGCAAGAGCCTCGGCGGCCTCAAGACCGATCTGCACAGCCGGGTGCTCGATGCGGCGGGCGTTCCCATCAGCGGCCTCTACGCCGTCGGCGAAGCCGCCGGCTTCGGCGGCGGCGGCGCCTCCGGCAAGCGCTCGCTGGAGGGCACCTTCCTGCCGGGCTGCATTCTGACCGCGCGCGCGGCGGTACGGGCCATGTGAGGAGCACGGCGACGCCGGGCGATGTTCCGCAACACAGGCGCGTCGCTTGTGAGCGGCTTGATCTCTCCACACGTCATTCCGGGGCGCCCGCAGGGCGAGCCCGGAATCCATACCCACAGGCCGTCGTTGCTTGGGCGAGATGGCCGTGGGCGTCGATCTCGG
>NZ_CAFI01000302.1 GCF_000239775.1 Bradyrhizobium sp. ORS 375 | reverse complement strand
GGGCATCACCTTCCTCGAGCAGGCGACCGGAAAATCGTTTGGCTGCTCGCGCAATCCACTGCTCGTCTCTGTCAGGTCTGGCGCGGCGCGATCGATGCCGGGCATGCTGGACACGGTGCTGAACGTCGGCTGTACCTTGCGCGCGGTGCGCGGCCTGGTGCGCGCGACCGGGCGGCCGCGGCTGGCCTGGGACTGCCGGCGGCGGCTGCTGGAGAGCTACGCCGAAACGGTCATCGGCCTCGATCCCGCGCCGCTTGCCGAGCGGCTCAATCAGATGATTACGGCCGAGAGCGTGGCCAATGAGCGCGAGCTCGACAGCGAGGCGCTGGAGCGGCTGGCCGCCGAGGAGCGTCGCCTGCTGGAGGATTCCGACGATGACGGCTGGCTCGAGGATGCCGATGTCCAACTCGAACGCTCGGCGCGCGCCGTGTATCGCTCCTGGATCAGCGAGCGGGCGCGCACCTATCGCCGGCTCGAAGGTCTGGAGCATCTGAAGGGCACGGCGGTCACTGTGCAGGCCATGGTGTTCGGCAATGGCGGCACGTCGTCGGGCGCCGGCGTTGCGTTCTCGCGCGATCCGTCGACCGGCGTGGACGAGCCGGTCATCGACGTGCTGTTCGACTCGCAGGGCGAGGATGTCGTGTCCGGCCGAAGGACGGCGGAGACGGAGACCGCGCTGTCACGGGCACTGCCGGAGGTGGCGCAGCAATTGCGCACGACACTGAAGCGGCTGGAAGGTGCTTTTCGCGATGTGCAGGACATCGAGTTCACCATCGAGGAAGGCCGGCTGTGGATCCTGCAGACGCGTGCCGCCAAGCGCACCCCGCGTGCCGCGCTGCGCATCGCGGTCGAGCTGGTGCATGAGCAACTGATCACACCGGAGGAGGCGCTCGGGCGTATCGATGATCTCGATCTCGATGCGCTCACCGAGACCTCGCTCATTTCGGCCCGCGAGCCCGCGGCGATCGGCGTTGCCGCCTCGGGCGGCGTCGCGACGGGACGTGCCGCGTTCGACAGCGCCTCTGCCGAGCGGCTTGCGGCGAACGGCGATCCGGTCATCCTGATCCGCCACGACACCAGCACCGCCGATGTGGCCGGCTTCGCGGCCGCATCGGGAATCGTCACCGCGGTCGGCGCGCGGACCGCGCATGCATCGCTGGTGGCGCGCCAGATGGGCAAGCCCTGTGTCGTCGGATGCGTGGCGATCCGCGTCGACAGCGCAGCCCAGCAGGCCCGCATCGGTGACACGGTGATAGCGTCCGAGGACTGGATCACCGTCGACGGCAATGCCGGCCACGTCCATCTCGGCCGTTGCGAGATCGTCGTGCGCCGTCCTGACGCCGAACTGGCGGAGGTGTCGACATGGCGCAAGCCGCGTGGTGCGGCCGGTTCGCTGCCGGGTGTGCCGGCCTGCATGACCTGCTAGGGCAGGAGATGCTGGGGTTGTGCAGGATCTGCGCGATCAGTTGGTCCGGGGCGTCGTTGGGTAGTCCAGCGGCAGTCCCAACTCGGCGGCGCGCTGCCGGCGGTCATGGCGGCGGAACTCGATTTCCCGCTGCTCGACTTGGATCAATTCGTCGCGCCACGCCTTCAGGGCGCGATCCCGCTCTTTCAAAGGTTTTTGAGCAGGCTCCATGAGGGTTTCTCCATCACCGCAAAGACGCACGGTAAGCCACTGATGTCTCCTATGTTACAGAATTATGAATGAAAGAGCAACCAGGGCCGAAGCAAGTCCCAGCGCAGGCGGCCGCAACTTGCCGGCGCGCGCGCCGCATCTCATGGGGCCAACCTAACGTAAGAAAAATCTGACATAAAAATTGATCGATCCCTGATTAGTTGACGCTGAGTTATGATTTTGATTTCGCGTTTTATCGGCTTGGCTGACGCCAAGCTCAAACGCATTGTCTCTGCGCCTTCGCTCGCGCCCGCTCTCGATCTCATATGCTGAAGGGCGAGACGTCTTTGAGGGGCGAGACGTCCTGTCGGCGTGCTGCTGTCGTCGCTGCGATCGTGTCCGATAGTTGCTGAAAGCATGATTGGTCTAATCGCGCCAGATGATACTCTGCAATCGAGACGTCTGGAAAAGCTGCCGGCGTTGAGCGCGCGTCAGTCAGCGTCGTCTCTCGCCAGCGGAGGCGACCGCCCAGCCAGGCTGAGCGGGCGCTCTGCGGCGCTGTCAGTATCTGGCCGGCGCCGGCACGGCGGTGCGGTTCGCGGGGACCGTGACGGGCTGATAGGAGAACACGTCGCGGCTGCTCGGATCGACGGTGACCTTGACCCAGCGCACGTCGTTGTTGCCGTTGCCCTGGTTGTCGCCGAAGGTCTCGACGCGAACGAAGTTCTCGAGCCGCTGGCCAGCGCTGTTGAGGAACGGCTGGTCGATCCGGAAGTAATGCGAGTCGCCGTGAACGTAGGCGACGGGCCTGCGGAACGCCTCGACCTCGGTGCGCAACGCGGTCAGGAAGCTCTGGAAGCCGTCGGGCTGGCCGTCGGTCTCGGCGAGCATCTTGGGATCGCGCAACGGCGCACGGGTGGAGTCCGCCTGGTCCCAGCCCGGATTGGCTTGGCTGATGAGCATCACCGCCACCGAGTTGCGCTTCTTGGCTTCGGCGAAGGTCTGCTGCATCCAGAGGATCACGGCGGAGTTGCGGGCATTGTACTCATCCGGATCGGGACTGGTGTCACAGAGATTGTTGCAGGAGCCCTGGATGTTGAGGGTCGCATAGGTCACGCGCCCGACCGTCCAGCGGCGGTTCTCCACGCAGCCGACCTTGGTGCCGCTGGCGCTGACGCACAGCGGATCGGTCTGCACCTCCTGGCGCAGCTTGCGCTGGCCGAGCGAGAACGGGGTTGAGAAGAACAATTTGCGCTCATAATCGAGCCGGTCGCGCGAATTGAAGCCGCCATTCGACGGCCGATCGCAGTCGACCCAATCATTGTCGCCTGGCGTGAACATCGCCGGCGCCTGCAGACTGTTGAAATTGGCCAGGGCCTGGGCGTAGAGGCCGGCATCGCATGCCGAATTCGAGCCCTGCTTGAGGTCGCCGTCGTGCACGGTGAACTTCAGGCGGTGGGCGTTCATGTCGGCGATCAGGTTCGGCACGCCGACGGTGGCCTGCAGCGTGGAATAGGGCATGTCGCCCCACAAGCCGATCGTGTATCCGTCGTCATCGTTGTCCCAGCCATGGTCATGCGCGAGGCTCGGCTGCGCAGCGGCGAATGCGAGCAGAGAGAGCGTGACGGACAGTGTGAGTAGCTCGTGAAACGTTGCCTTGAATGATGATCGAAGTTGCATGTGCAAGATCCCCCAAGATCTCGGTTGCATCGCGCCGCTTGCAGGGAAGCGGCAGCGCAACGATGCGGAGCGTCGATAACGGGGGCGTGACGATCGTCTGACATCCTCCTGACGGATCCGCGAAGAGCGTCGCGGGCAGCACCGCTGCACCGGATGACCAGAGCCCGCCGTCGTGCGCGGTGGGCTCCTCGTCATGGTCGCTGCCGATTACCAGCGATCGTCGCCGCCGCGATGATCGTGGCCGTGATGGTGCCAGCCATCATCGCCATCGTGATCGCCCTCCTGATCGGCGAACACGAAGAGGTTCATCAGGTCGCCGATGGCAGGGCGATTCCTCGGCACATAGAGGTGGTCGTCACGATCATGGATCGGGTTGGGAAGATGGTCGCGGCTGACGGCTGAGATCGTCGGCAGCCGCCAGTTGCGTTCGATGAACTTCAACAGCGAGACATGGTCGTAGTAGGTATGGTCGACATGGCCCTTCTTGGCGAGCGGGGAGACGACGATGAACGGGATGCGGGTGCCGTCACCGAGGAAATCCACCGGCTGGATGTAGCCGGAGTCGTAGTAGCCGCCGCCTTCGTCGGTCGTGATGAAGATCGCGGTCTTGGCCCAGATCTGCGGGTTGGCCTTGACCCTATTGATCAGCGCCTCCAGGAACTTCTCGTAGAGGTCGGTGGTCGAGTCGGCCGGATGGCCGGCCAGTGCCTCGAACGGGCGTACGAACGAGACGGCAGGCAGCGTGTTGTTCTGCACGTCCTTGACGAACGCGCCGTAGTTCTGCAGCTTGGCCTCCTCCGACGGGGTCTTCATGATCTTGATGAAGCCGGTCAGCGGGTCGCAGATGCCGCAATAGGAGTGGAACAGCAGCGGCACGCCATCGACGCTCTTGGCGAAGGCGGTAGCGTCGTCACCCCGATCGGCGCTGTAATACTTCCACGACACGCCCTTGGCGGTCATCACGTCGGCGATGGTGGGGGCGCTCTGCGGCGGCAGCACGAACTTGTCCGATCCCAGCGCATTCGGCTTGGTGCTGCTCTGGTTCCAGAACATGTTGTAGTTGTTGACTAGGTAATAGTGGTTCGGCGCGCAGCGGTTGTCATACACGCCATTCTTGAACAGCTGCTCGTTAATCGCGGCCACGCCGGGTGCGCTCGGATCGGAGCAATTGACGTAGGAGCCGCCGCTATAGCCGTCCTGCTTGTAGTAGTTGTTGGTGCCGGGAGCCGGATCTGGGTTCTCGATCTGGTTGGCATAGGGCACGGCGGGAGCGCCGTTCATGGTCTCGGGGTTGGTGAAGAACGCCGCGTGCCCGGTCACCAGCGACTGGAAGTTGGCGCCCGTACCGCCCATGATGGCCTGGTGGTAGTTGTCGCTGATCGAATATTCGTCAGCCAGCTGCTTGAAGAACGGCGCATCGCCGGGCTGCGCTTTGCCGGACGCGTCGGTGAACGGGTTCATGTTGTAGAACCCCATCGAAATGGCGCCCTCCATCGGGTTGAAGCCGCCGGCGGGATAGGGCTGTCCGTTCGATCCGGTGCCGATGGTCTGCTCGATCCACACGAACTTGTCGTGCTTGCCGCCGTCGATGTCCTGCCACATCTGGAAGAAGCGATGCACCGGATCGCCGGTGTAGGCGGCATATGGGACGTATTTCGAGATCTGGTACGGGCCGTTGGGAAGATTGGCCGGAAAGCGGGTGTCGAGGACGTTCTGCGGCAGGCCGATGCCATAGGTGGTGTAGGGCTGCGGCAGGGTCACGTAGGCGCCGGTCGAGGCGGTCTCGGCGCCGTAGCGCACCTCGTCGCGGCCGATCCGCTGCTCGGCCTTCTTGAAATGCCGGCCGGGCGAGCCGTCTTCGTTGACGATGCCCTTGCTCAGCAGATTGTCGATGCTTTGGCCCGGCTTTGGCTTGTAGGTGCCGAACAGATTGTCGAAGGTGTGGTTCTCACCGACGATGATGATGACGTGCTCGATGGGCGTACTGGCCGCAGGGCCGGCGAAGGCCGGAGCGACGCTGCTGCCTGCGACCACCGCAGTGGTCGCAAGCGCGAGCGCCTTGGATCGCGTGACTGTTCTGGTCATGGACGTCTCCCGACGAGGGGTGGTTGGCGCCGGCTTGGAGCGATGCGGCGCCTGCGACGATTTATCGCGGCAACAAATTGCAACCCAGTGTCGATCTCGATGCGGTTTTGTGACAGCCGCAACGAAACGACACGCGTGCGCTGCTCCGCGGACGGCATGGACGTTGATCAACCGAACGATCCGAAGACGTCAGCTTGCAGCGAATGTCTGCTGATAGATGTGCGAGAGCGAAGACGCGCAGTCAGAGTCGGCCGGGAACCCAGGCCAAAGCCATTGCCTGGCCTTGCGCGATCTGGCTCGCTGACATCTTCGAGGCGACCGCGTTGCGCAGGCGCAGATAATAGCTGCGCTGCGCATGGCCGGTATTGGCAGCCGCGAGATTGAGCCATTTGTAGGCAAGCACCACGTCCTGCGGGACGCCGTGGCCCTTGTCGTACATCAGCCCGAGCATGGCTTGGGCGAACGGGTCGCCGGCGGCGGCGGCCTGACAATAGAGATCCGTGGCGACGACATAGGCCTGTGGCGTCCCGAAGCCGTTCTCGTACATGAACCCGAGCATCGCCTGGGCTCGGGCATCGCCGTGCAACGCCAGCGGCGTCAGCACGCGCACCGCGCGGACGAAGTCGCCCCGTGCATAGGCGCTGCGGGCTGCCGCAACGGAATCGGCGTGCGCGGGCGGCGACACGCTTCCCAGCAGCAGGCATGCCGCCGCAAGAGACAGGATGGGGTTGCGTCGCGCCGTCCTTGTGGGACGACGGATCTCAGCGAGTGGTGCGGACACGCAACTCATCCGTGATGGCGGCTCCGACCGAACCGCGGAGCTTGGAGCGGAGTTCCTCGGCCACTTGATGCGCATCGCTGCCGTCCCTGATGATCTGCGGGCGGATGAAGATGATCAGCTCGGTCCGCGTACCCTTCTTGCCCTGATGCGAGAAGGCATCGCCCAGAACTGGAATTTCGTCGAACACCGGGATGCCGTTGCGGTTGCCGTTCTGCTGCTCGCTGATCAGGCCGGCGAGCAGCACCGTCTGTCCGTTGGCGACCGAGATCGCGCTCTTCACCTTGCGTTGCGACACCGTCGGCGTCAGCGTCGAAGCGCTCGTGGCCGCGACGTTGCTGATCTCCTGCTCCACCTCCAAACGCACATTGCCATTCGCGGCGATGCGCGGCACGACGCGCAGGATGATGCCGGTGTTGCGATAATCGATGGTGTTCACGACGGTGTTGCTCGACGACAGCACGGTCGCGCTGCCGGTCGAGACCGGAACGACATCGCCGACCTGCAGCGTCGCGGTTTGGTTGTTGATCACCACCAAAGACGGATTGGACAGCACCTTGACGCTGGTCACCGTGTGAAGCGCGTCCAGGATGATGTTGGGCGATGTTTCGCTTCCGATCAGGAAATTGAAGCCGGGCAGGGCGCGGTTGATGAGAGCGCTCGCGGCGGTTGACGCCGTGGCCGTGGCGACCGAGGTCGCCTGCGTGTTGGAGATCGAGCCGCGATCGGTGCCGAGACCGAGGAACTTGCTCGAAAGATAGGATTGCACGCCGTAGGATAGTTCGTTGGTCAGCGTCACCTCGGCGATCGTCGCGTCGATGCCGACCTGCAGCACCGGCTGGTCGAGTTGCTGCAGCGTGCTGGAGATGATGCGGTAGTTCTCGCGATCGGCGTAGATCAAGAGCGAGTTGTTGACGGTGTCCGGCGTGATGCGGACGTTCGGCATCAGCGACTGGCCACCGGTGCCGCCGCCGCGGGATTCCAGTCCGGTCGAGGTTGGCGTGCTGCTTGCGGAACTGGTGCTCGGCGATGCCGCGCCAGACAGGCCCGATGCGCCCTGCAGGCGGCTTGACGGGTTGGCGGCTGAGTTCGACGAGCCCGTGTTGAACGACAACCGGTCGGCCACGGAGTTCGTGGCGCCGTCAGAGCCCGGCGCGGTTTGGCTCTCGGCGCTCTCGGTCGATGCGGATGAGCCGGCGCCGCCGAACATGTCGGTGAGGATTCTCGCCAGCTGCCGCGCATCGCCATAGCGGATCCGGTAGACATGAACGCTGTTGCGGCCGGAATCGGCCTGGTCGAGCCGGCGGATCCAGGTCGCGGCGCTCTGCAGCAGGGCGGGCTTGCGCGCCACGACCATGATCGCGTTCAACCGGCTGATGACCTGCAGCTTGACCAGGCTCTGGCTCAGCCCGTTCTCGCCGCTGTCCATGATCTTCTCGAGCTCGGCGACAACAGGCTCCGGTGCCGAGTTGCTGACCGGAAACACGCCGACCGACTGGCCGCGCATCCAATCGACGTCGAAGCTCTGCGCCGTCTCGATCGCGGAACGTCGCTCGGGGCCCGTGCCCTGGATCAGCAGCAAATTGCGCGTCGGGTCGGCCCGCACGCTGCCGGCGCGCGTGGCGAAGCTGTCCATCAGCTTGAGGATTGTTTGCGCGCCGACATATTGGAGCGGCACGACCGAGACGCCATAGCCGGGCTCCGCGCGCCCGGCTTCTCCGTCCACGCGGCCGCCGCCGATGGCGTCGCCGAGCGGCGTCAGCTTGTAGCCGCCGCCCTCGCGCACCAGCACAACGCCCGACAGCCGCAGCGCGCTTTCCAGGACGAAAAGAATATCGGATTTCGCAACCGGCCGCGTCGACGTCAGGCTGACACTGCCCTGCACGCGTGGATCGATCGAGTAGCCGGCGCCGAGAATGTCACCGATGACGACCTTTGCGACCGCGGCGATCGGCGTGTTCTCGAAATTGAGATCGTAGCCCCGGCCGTCGGCCGCCGGCAACGGCCTGACGTCGGCAACCTCCTGAACCGTGGTCCCCTGATAGATCCGTGCGCTCGCGCGCTCGGCCTCGGTGCGGCCCTGGATCGATCCGACCGGCGCATTGTCCCGCGGCAGAATGTCGAGCGACCGGACCTTGTCGATGACGTCGACATCCGCTGGTGCGCTGGCCTGCGAGTTCAAGGTGGCCATGTTGCAGGACGCAAGCAGGACTGCGATCGCGAGCACCGAGGCATGACGGGCAACCGCAGCGGAGTGGCTTCGATTGCCGAGACGAAACATGAACTTGCCGATCTACTCGTTTGGAATGATCCAGGCGGGACAACGTCTCGCCGGGACCGCTCAACTGCATAGCCGCCGAATATGACACTTATGTATAACGGCCGGCCGCTCACATTCGTTTGCTCGGCAGGTGTGTCGAAATGCTTGCGAGCCGGTTTTCGTACAGCCGTCACGTTCGCGATCGATAACATCGGTCGCCAGTTGCGGGGTGCCGAGAAGTTGGGCCGGCACGGGCGCCAGCCGGATCATGCCATGAGCGGTACGCTATCGACCCAATTCCATGCCTATTTGCGTCAGCGTCATCCTCAGGCGCCGGCCGACGACGGAGCTGCGGACGGGACCCAGATTGCGTTATGGGACAGGTTCGGTCTGAGCGCGGAAGCGTTCGCCACGGAGGTCACCAGTTTCACCGGACTGGAGCGCGTCGCTCTGCGCGAGCTCCTGGCAGCCTCGCCCGCCGTCAGCGAGTTCTCGGAGCGCTTCCTGCGCGAGGTGCTCGGCTATCCCTATAAGACAGCCGAAGACGTCGCCGTCTTTGCCATGGCCGATCCGACCGACCAGGCCGTGCGACGCGCGGCCGAACTGGTGCTCGGTCCGCACACCCTTTTCAGGGTCGCCTCGCATGAGGATATCGCCGTGGTCCTCGACCAGAGGCTCGGTGGCAGCGAGGAGGCCGAGATGTCGCCGGCGCAGGAGCTGCGCGACGACGACATCGAGAGCCTGCGCGATCTCGCCAGCGGTGCGCCGGTCGTGCGCGCTGTCAACGATCTCATCGAGAAGGCGGTGGAGATGCGCGCCAGCGATATCCACATCGAACCGTTTTCGACTGGGCTGGTGGTGAGGCTCAGGGTCGACGGGCTGCTGCGTCCGATTGCGGCACCGTCTGGCGTACTGCCGCAGGCGGTGATTTCGCGCATCAAGATCGTGGCAGGTCTCAACATTGCCGAGCGCCGCCTGCCGCAGGATGGCGCCGCCCGCATCCGCGCCGGCCGGGCCGAGATCGACGTTCGCGTCGCGATCATGCCCACCCAACACGGCGAGTCGGCTGTGCTGCGCATCCTGCCGAAGGATCGCTCACAGCTCGTGGCGACCCGTCTTGGTCTTTCCTCTCGTGACGATGCGGCGCTCAAGCGCCTGATCACGCTGCCGCACGGCATGATCGTGATCACAGGACCGACCGGCAGCGGCAAGACGACGACCTTGGCGACGATCCTGTCGCTGCTCAACACGCCGGAGCGCAAGATCCTCACCGTCGAGGATCCGGTGGAATATGAGATTCCCGGTATCAATCAGTCGCAGATCAAGCCTGCAATCGGGTTGACTTTTGCGAGCGCGCTGCGCTCCTTCGTGCGCCAGGATCCGGACGTCATCATGGTCGGCGAGATCCGCGATATCGAGACGGCCCATGTCGCCGTTCACGCGGCGCTGACCGGCCATCTCGTGCTGACGACCCTGCACACCGAGACGGCGGCGGCGGCGGTGCCGCGCCTGCTCGATCTCGGCGTCGAAGGCTATCTGCTGCGCTCGACCTTGCGGGCAGTCATTGCCCAGCGCCTGGTGCGGCAGCTCTGTGAGCACTGCAAGACGGCTAGGCCACTCGATGAAGAAATCTGCCAGCAGGATCCGCGCTTCGGCCATCTCGGTCTTGTGCCTGGCGACATCACCTGGCATCCGACCGGCTGCGAGCGCTGCGGTGGCGGCGGCTATCGCGGTCGCGTCGGCGTGTTCGAGCTGCTCGAGCTGACCAGCAGCCTGCGCCAGCTGATCGCCGACAGCGCCGATGGCCTGGCGATCGACCGGCAGGCGATCCAGGAGGGCATGACGACGATGCTCGACGACGGCGTTGCTAAGTGCCGCGCCGGCGTGACGTCGGCGTCCGAGCTGCTCCGTGTTCTTGTCGCGCGCTGAGGCGGATCGTGCCGAGCTTCCGATATCGCGCACTGACCCAATCCGGCGAGATCGTCGTCGGCTCGATCGAGGCGCCGTCACGCAGCGAGGTCGAGCAGCGCATCTCGTACCTTCAGCTGTTGCCGATCGAGACCGTCGAGGAGAAGAAGGCGAGCGCCGGATCGTCGCTGGGATTGTCGTTCGGCGGCCCGACGGCCGCGGAGGTCACGACCTTTACGCGCGATCTCGCTCTACTGCTCAAGGCCGGCGCGCGGCTCGATGACGCGCTCGATCTGTTGTCGAGCGACTCCGACATCGGCCGCCTGCGCCCGGTGGTGGCACGCCTGCGCACGACCATCATGTCCGGTGAGAGCTTCGCGGATGCCGCAGCGGCGCAACCGCGCCTGTTCTCGCCGATGTATGTCGCGCTGATGCGCGTCGGCGAAGCGTCGGGAACGCTCGATCACGTGCTGACCGCGCTGGCCGGCGAGCGCGAGCGATCCGAGGCGACGCGGCGCAAGCTGACCGATGCGATGCAGTACCCCGCCTTCGTATTCCTGGCGGCGATCGGCGTCATGCTGTTCTTTCTCGTCGCCGTGCTGCCGAACTTTTCCGCGGTGTTGCGCGACTTCGGCGGCCGCGCCGACACCGCGCTCGGCTTCTTCATGACGTTGTCCGATCTGCTGCGCGCCAATGCAGCCGCGATCGCGCTTGGCTGCGCCGCGCTGCTCGCAGCCGCCATCTGGCTGTTGCGCCAGGCCGCGGTCCGCTCGGCGCTGACCCAGATGCTGGCGATCACCCCGGGCATCGGCAGCATTCTGATGTTCTATCGAACGAGCCTGTTCTGCCGCAATCTCGGCCTGCTGCTGGGCTGCGGCGTCAATCTGAGCGCGGCGCTGCGCATCCTAGTCGACGTGATGGCGGTGACATCGGCGCGAGCGATGTGGTCCGCGGGCGCTGACCGTGTGCGTCACGGCGGCAAGCTGTCCCAGGCGCTGTCGGCCGAGAACTTGCTGCCGCCGATGGCATTGAGGATGCTGCGGCTCGGCGAGGAGACCGGCCAGTTGCCGACGCTCTCGACCCGCATCGCCGAATTCTATGAAGCCAAGCTGCAGCGCGGGCTCGACCGGGTCGTCGGCATCGTCGGCCCGGCGGCCATCCTGCTCATCAGCGTCGTGGTCGGTGGCCTGATCGTGTCGATCATGACGGCGCTGCTTTCGGTGACGCAGCTGGTCGGTTGAGTGAGATCAAGGGGAGAGTGATATGACGCGGGAGATGCAGACCATGGCGACCAAGACGGGTGAGCGCAACGGCGAGCGGGGCTTCACGCTGGTCGAGATGCTGGTCGTCATCACGATCATCGGCCTGATCATGGGACTGATCGGCCCGCGCGTTCTCAACTATCTGAGCGAGTCCAAGACCAAGGCGGCGCGCATTCAGCTGCAGAGCTTCTCGGCCGCGCTCGACCTGTTCTATCTCGATGCTGGCCGCTACCCCTCGACCTCGGAAGGCCTCGGAGCGCTGGCGCAACGGCCGGCCGGATTGAGCAGCTGGAACGGACCTTATCTAAAGGGCGGGGCCGTGCCGAAGGATCCATGGAACACCGCCTATGTCTACCGCTCCCCGGGCGAGCATGGCCCGTATGACATTCTCTCTTACGGCGCGGACGGCCAGGAAGGCGGCAGCGGCACCGCCGCCGACATCGTGCTGGGGACGCAGACGAGCGCGCGCAGTGAGTGATGCGCGGCAGCGCGGGTTTACGCTGCTCGAGATGGTCTGCGTGCTCGCGATTATCGCGCTGGTGGCATCCGTCGCGCTGCCCCTTCTGCCGCGACAGACGTCGCGGCCGCGGCTGCAGGCCTATGCCCTCCAGGCGGTGACGTTGCTGAAATCGGATCGTGCGTCGTCGATCCGGAGCGGAACGCGGGTCGATACGCAGATCGATACCTCGCGTCGGCTGATCCGCGCCGGCAGTGGCGCGGCTGCGCTGCGGCTGCCCGATGACGTCGCCTTCGCGGCGACGCTGCCGCGCAGCTGTCAGCATCGGCCGGTACTGTCGACGATCAGCTTTTTTCCCGACGGCCTGTCCTGCGGCGGGGCGATCACGCTGTCTCGCGCCGATCTGAGCCTTCAGATCAAGGTCAACTGGCTGACGGGGAGGATCGAGATTGTCTCGCGCGCGCTCGCCAATGGTTGAGACGGATCATTCGTCCGAGGCCGGCTTCACGCTGATCGAAGTGCTCGTCGCGCTCGCCGTTGTCACGATCTCCCTCGTTGCCATCGGTGCAGTGGTGTCGCGCAATGCGGCCAGCGTGCGCAAGCTGGAGCAGCATGTCACGCTCGTGACCGATGCGAGGCTCGCGCTGGCCACGGCACTGGCCGATCGCAACCGCCTGCAGCCGGGCAGCCTCACGCAGCGCTCGGGCTCCGGCTCGGTGGTGATGCAGATCAGCCCGCTCGGTGGCGACTGGGAACAGCCGGCTGGGCAGCAGGGCTGGGTGCCTGAAGCCGTCACCTTGCGGGTCAGAACCGGCTCCGGCGCAATTGCCGACGTGCAGACCGTTCGCCTGGTTCGGACGCCGCGCGGATGAACGCCCGGGCGCACCGTTCAGATGTGGAAGGCTTTGCGCTGATCGAGGCGCTTGGGGCGCTTGCGATCGCCGGCATCGTGCTGTCGGCGCTGCTGACCGTCACGGCGCAATGGCTGCCGGGCTGGAAACGAGGACTGGACCGCGTGCAGCGGGCCGAGATGGTCGCCGCCGCGTTGCGCCGGGTCGGCGAGGATTTCGCGGCCGCGGAGTTCGTCTCCGCCAATCGCGAGCAGAAGGGGCCGCTGTTCATCGGCGACGAGTTCTCGGCGGTCTTCGTTCGCGCGGAGATCGGTCCGAATGCGGGGCATGGCCTCGATGTCATCAGGATCGGCGAGGAAGGCAGGGGGACCGAGCGTGCCGTGCGTCGCTCCCGCGCCGCGTTCGAGGTGATCCCGGTCGGACAGGCTGCGCCCGACCATTTGCGGTTTGGCGATCCGGTCGTCCTGCTCTCGGCTCCGTTCCGGATGTCGTTCGCCTATGCCGACAGGACGATGGCGTGGACGACGGAGTGGCGGGACGCGACCAAATTGCCGTTTGCCGTTCGGATGACTGTTCTCGACGATAGTCGCGGCGGACGGCCGGTCCTGGTCAGCGCAGTTCGCGTTCAGATCGATACGCCCGGCGGCGCTTCGATCGATCCGGGAAGCAGCGGCAATGCTGACAAGCCGCCGGCCGGGCCCCAGCCACAGCAGCCCAGCAAGAACGAGCCGATCGACTGATGCGCAACAACATCGGCAACAACAGCGCGGCAGCGCCCCGGTCCGCGGAGGATGGCTTCATCCTGATCGCAGCGCTGTGGATGCTCGCTGCGCTCGCGATGCTGGTGGTGGTCGTCTCGCAGCAATTGGGAAGCTCGGCACGGCTGTTGCGGCTCGAAGATCAGGCGATCGAGGCCGACGCGCTGATCTCGGCGGCGATTGAATTATCAGCCTATCGCCTGATGCTGTCGAAGGACGAGGACCGGCCACGGCAGGGCGCCTTCCGCCTGACGTTCGCAGGCAACGACATCGCGGTGTCGTTTCTGAACGAGGCGGCGCGTGTCGATCTCAACGCGGCCTCGAAGGACATGCTCGAAAATCTCTTTGGCGCGGCGGGTGTCAAGCCCGACGCTGCACGCGATTTCGCCGAGCGTGTGGTGGCGTGGCGAACGAAACCGTCCGATGCCGCGAAGGCTCAAGCCGAGGAGGCGCGCTATTCAGCGGCGGGGCTCAAGCATGGACCGCGCCTGGCGCCGTTCGCGCATGTCGGTGAACTGGCCCTCGTGCTCGGGCTTCCTGCCCCGGTGACGGATCGCGTGCTGCCATGGGTCACCGTCTTCAGCGGCTCTCCCGGAATCGATCCGGCGATTGCGCCGGCCGAGGTCGTGGCGGCGCTGCCGGGGATCACGCCGCTGATCCTGAAGGACTACCTGAATGCACGGGCATCGGGGGCGTCGGGTGCCGATGCGTTGGCCAAGACCCTGGGCTCGGACGCGAAGGATGCCGCCAGCGGCAAGAGCAAGGCCTATCGATTGAGCATCACGGTCGGTCCTGTCGGCGGGCTGCGCCACACCGCGACCGCGGTGATCATCCCCGGCGACGGCGAGGAGCCGTATCGGCTGCTGGCACGGCACGACGAAGGACCGCAACCGAGGGACGCGCGTCAGGCGCGACGGACGCCATGAAGCTGACCGAGACGATCGAGCGAGGACTGACTGCGTGGACGGGATCGGTAGCGACCGCGGTGGAACTGGTCGCGGACTGGCAGTTTCGGCGTGGGCGAGTGGTGATCCGCTATGCGCGGCCCGACAGCGCCACGTTGATGGTGCGCGCGTCATCGCAAGGCAAGGCCGCGTTGGCGCCGACCAGCTTGAACTTCGCGCTGGGCGCTCCGCCGGCTGTGCTCCCGCCGGACTGGTTGCATACCCTGCGCGGCTGCGCGCTGGAGGTCGAGGTGGCTGCCGACAACCTGCTGGTTCGTGATCTCGACTTTCCCAAGCAGGCCGAGCCGTTTCTGAACGGCATGATCCGGACGCAGATCAGCCGGCTCACGCCGTGGACGCTCGATCAGGTGCTGTATGGCTTCAGCGCGCCGCGATCGGCGCCCAATGATCGGATCTCGCTGACACTGGTGGCGACGCCGCGCACCCTGCTTCAGCCGGTCCTCGCCTTCGCCAATGAGGTGGGAGCGGCCAAGATCGTGGTCGTCGCGGACGATGGCTCGCCTGAAGGCGAAGCGATCCAGATCCTGAAGTCCTCGTTGCGCTCGTCTCTCGCCGACGGACGCGATGTCGGACGGCTGCTCAAGCTCGGCTGGCTGTCGGTCGGCGCTTCGACGGCCGTGCTGCTTGTCGCGATTGTCTTGATCGGCGGATATCTCGATAGTGAGATCGACGAGGCCCAGCAGCAGGTCACGCGGTTGCGCACGGCACTGCGGCCCGGGATCGGAGCCACCGCGGCCGACAGTCTGCTCGCCAAGCGCAAACAGAGCAGCCCGGCGAGCGTGATCGTGCTCGAGACGCTGTCGAAGATCCTGCCCGATGGGACCTACGTCATCGAGATGCATGTCGAGAACGATCGACTGCAGGTCTCCGGAGTGACGCAGGACGCACCCGCTCTGATCCGCCTGATCGAGCAGTCGCCGCAATTCAGCCACGCCACGTTCTACGCGCCGACGACGCGAACGGCCGGCGAGGCGGGCGAGCGTTTTCACATCGAGGCGCGCCTCAACGCCTATTTTGGAGACCGGGCATGAGCTGGGCGAACTGGCCGCACCGCATCTTCGTGAGTTCGCCGGCCGCGGCCGCGGCACTTTACGCTGTCAGCCTGCTGGCCTTGATCTGGTTCGGCGCCGCGGCTGTCCTGGATCTCCTCGCCAAGCGTGACCAGCTCAACGACGTAACGACGCAACTGGCGCAGTTCGCCGAGCGCAAGCGACCGGGCGGTACTACGGCCGTGAGCGTCGCGGCTGCGCCAGGCGGTTCGGTGTTCGTCGAGGGCCGGACCGTCACCATCGCCGGCGCCGCGCTGGTGCAGCGGCTCACCGAGGCCATCACCAAGGTCGGCGGCAACGTTCTGTCCACCCAGGTCGATCTGCCGGCCGCGCGGACCAATGCAAACATGATCAGTGTCGTGGCGAGCTGCGAGCTGGAGCAGCCGGCGCTGCAGCAGCTGCTCTACGATATCGAAGCCGGATTTCCGTTCCTGTTCGTCGATCAGCTGCACGTCCAGCAGCCGCTTGCGACCGCGGCCAGTGAAGGCGCGCGCCTACGGGTGCAGCTCACCATCTCCGGACAATGGCGGGGGAGAACATGATGCGCCTGCTCCTCTGCATCGTTGCAATCGCCGGTGTCGTCGGGGTCTTTGGTTCAGCGCGCGGCGAGGATATCGAAGGCCTGGAGCCCGCCGCGCGACAGGCAACACCGTCTCTCGACCCTCCGGTCGTCAACTCGGTCTCTCCGGCCGCGAAGCTTCCGGCACGTCCAGCCGGAAGCAGCGCCAATCCGATCTGGGATGTTCCCATCGCCGCATTGTCGGCGACACGGGACCGCCCGATCTTCTCGGCCTCTCGCCGGCCGCCGGAGCCGCCGGTCGCGGAGCCGGTCATGGTGACGCGAGCGCCGCCGGCTCCGCCGAGCGAACCGGACAGGCCGAGCCTGCAGCTCGTCGGCACGGTGGTCGGCGACGAGGACAGCTTCGGCATCTTCATCGAGTCCTCCTCGCAGACGTCGCTTCGGCTGCGCATTGGCGCAGCGCATGATGGCTGGCTGCTGCAATCGCTGAAGTCGCGCCAGGCGGTGCTGCAGAAAGACACCGAGACCATCATTCTGATGATGCCGCAGCAGGGAGCGACGGCCGACAATGAGGCCGATGTGCCGCCGGCGCCAACAGTGAGTCGGGAACGGATGGCGCGGCGGTCGCGCTGAACCCGTCTCAGATCGACAGCGCGAGGTCCGTGCGTTGCAGCACGAGGATGGCGAGCAGGCCGCCGACGAGGAACGGGCCGAACGGCAGGGCAGTCTGCGCGGTCAGCTTGCGCCCGCTGACGTAGAGAACAAGAACGACGGCCAGCGCCGACAGCGTCGCGATCAGCAGCAGAACGGGAAGTCCGGACAAGCCCGCCCACAACGTCGCGGCCATCAAAAATTTGACGTCCCCGAAGCCCAGGCCTTGCCGGCCCCGCACCACGACGTAGAACTGGCGCAGCAACAGCAGCGCCGCGCCGACGGCCAACGCCGCGACCACGCCCCAAAGCCGCCTCGGACATATCGGCTAGCATCGCGCGGACGAAGCCGCTGGCCGCGACCGCGGCATTCATCCAGTCCGGCAGGAGGCCGCTGCGCAGATCCGTCCAGATCAGGCCGGCGCAGCTCGCAATCAGCACGAGGATACAGAGGATGTCGATGGCGTCGGTCACGCGGCGCCGAATGTGATGCCCATGAGCCGCAGCATAGACCGGCTCACGTGGCGAACGATAGCCCAGCCATCATCAGTCCGACGGCGGCCACCCAGCCGCCGATGGCGCGGAGCGCGATGCCGCGCCAGCTCGACACCGGTTCTGTGTCGGGACGCCGGAACGTCAGCGCGACAGCCATCACGAGCGTGATGGTGACGTAGCCGGCGCAGGCCAGGCCGGCGGCATAGAGCAGGCGGTCGGTCTGCGGCACGAGCTCGCCGGCATTGGCAGCGCCGCGCATCATCCCGAGAGCGAATGCGATGGCGCACAGCAGCGCCACGGGAATGCGCAAGCTCGCGGCCAGCAGCAGCCCGAGCAGAAGGATGGTGGCGGCGTCGACGACCGGTGGCACCGGCGCGATGCTCGCCGCTACGGCCAGCCCCAGTCCCGCGCAGAGCCCAAGCGGAAACACGACGACGAGCCAGCGTCCGCTGGCCGCGCCGAGCGATCCGGCCAGCACGCCGAGCGCCACCAAGACCAGCATGTCCTGCAAGGTCAGCAGCGGATGCAGGGCGCCGGCGTAGAAGTCGCCGAGACGGGCGTTGACGATGTGGGCGTCTGCGATCTGGCTTTGCGCCAGCAGCACAAGCGCTGTCAGAGCAGCCGTTCTCAGCCTCGCGCTCATGCCGCTGCTCCGAGGCTCGCGACCAGGAAGTAGCCGCCGAGCGCGGCGATCGCCGCGCCGACGCCCTGGATGACCCGCTCTCCCACAGGCCAGCGCGCGAGCGCGCCGATGGTGATGCCGCAGGCATGCAACAGACCCGTCGCGACCACGAAGCCGCAGCCATAGGCGAGCGGGTTGGCGGCTGTCGGCAGCTCGACGCCGTGCGCGTGGCCGTGGAAAATCGCGAACACCGCGACGATCGCAGCCGCCGCAGCGAACGGCACCCGAACGCGCAAGGCGACCGCGAGACCGAGGATCAATCCCGAGAGCGCGATCACCAGCTCCGGGACGGGCAGTCCGATCTTGAGGATGCCGAGCACGGCGCCGAATGCCATCACCAGCGGGAACACGATCGGCAGCACCCAGATCGCCACGCCGCCGAGCTGTGCGCCCCAGATGCCGACGGCGACCATCGCGACCAGATGATCCAGGCCGGTCAAGGGATGCAGCAGCCCGTTGGCCAACCCGCCGCTAACGCCGGTCTGCTCGTGCGCGAGACCAGGGCTCGCCGTCAGCAGCAAGAGCGGAGCGACAGCCAATGTGGAGTAGAGCAGCTTGCGCGCCATCATGTCAGTCCCATTCACTCTCAGGCTGCCGCCAGCACCCGCACGAGGCGGCTCAGGAACCAGAACATCGACACCGACCCGATCGCATAGGCCGGCAGCTCGGCGCCCCAGCGCGGCAGCTCCGCACCGAGCCGGCGATGCGCCCAGATCAGCGCCAGCACCAGGGTGACGAACAGGATCTGCCCGATCTCGACGCCGACATTGAAGAACAGCAAGGCGGCCGGCAGAATTCGCCGCTCCAGGCCCAGCCCGGCCAGTGCGCTGGCGAAGCCGATGCCATGCACGAGGCCGAAGCCGAAGGCGACAGCCCACGGATATTTCGCCGTCAGCCCGATCTCGCCGCGCTGCTGCTTGACGATCTCGACACCGACGAAGACGATGCTGAGCCCGATGCAGGCGTTGAGCGGAGCCTCGGGAACGCCGATCAGCCCGAAGGCCGTGACGGCGAGCGAAACGCTGTGGCCGATGGTGAACGCCGTGATCGTCTTGAGCAGCCGCCAGCCGCCTTGCACGATCCAGATCAGGCCAAGCACGAACAGCAGATGATCGGCGCCGAGCAGGATGTGGTCGATGCCGAGATTGACGTAGGTCTTGGCGAGCTCGATCCAGGTGTCGAGCGTCGGCGCGTCCGTGCCGAGCACGGTGACCACCGGATTGGCCGCGGAGATCGTGTAGCTGCGTGTCTCGCCCGCCAGGGACGTCACGCGGATGATTGCCGCCGACATATCCTCGCCGAGATTGGCGATCGTCATCTGCCCGACGAGACCCTTGTCGCCGCAATTCAGCTCCGGCAGCCGGAGCAGGCAATGCGGCGGCATCCTGAGGTCGATCCGGTTGGCGCCGTCCTTGGGCAGCGTTGTCCAGCGCCCGATATAGACGCCAGCGCGCATCTCGCGAAATTCCAGCACGGCAATGGTCGCCTGATGAGCGACTGCCGGCCGTGCCAGCAGCAGCCCGGCGAGCGCCAGCACGACCGAGAGCAAGGCGCGCGCGACGGTCACGGCTCGTACCTGATCGTGTAGTTGGCCTTGAGCCGGCTCACGGCCTCCCAGGCTCGCTTGCGGGTCTCTTCGGTGAGCCAGATCTTGGCCGCATCCTCGCGGATGTCCTCGAACTTTGCCGTAGCGCCCGGCGTTCGGGCGTCGAGGCGGACGACGTGCCAGCCGTCCTTCGACTGCACCAGGGTCCATTGCTGCAGCGGAGCTTCGAGCAGCCCCTTGCTAAAACCGTCGCCGAACCCGGGCGCAAGGCTCGGCACCGGACGGTCGAGAATGGCGCGGGTCTGATCGCGCAGCTCTTCGGTCTCGCGCTGCTCGCGAATGTCGTCCAGGTGGCGCCGCGCGGTGGCCTCGTCGCTCGGCGGCGTCATGAAGAAGCTGACGCGCTCGGGCTCGTCGAACCGCGCGTGATTGTCGGCGAACCAGGCGCGCAGCTGCTCGTCGCTCGGTTGAGGCACGCGCACCTGGTCGAAGATCAGATATTGCAGCTTGAACGCGACCCGGTCGCGGATCATCTCGTCGCCGCGGTCGACGCCAAGCAGTTTGCCCTCGCGATAGAGAATTTCGCTGGCGACCCAGGCCTCCACCATCTTTTGCAGTTCGGCCTCGCTCGGCGTCCGCTGCTTGTCCTCGTCGAACGTGTCGATGAACGACTGCCGCAGCGCCTTCGTCACCGTGATGACCTTCTCCTCCTTCACCGGCGGATGAATGATCGCGTCGGCGGCAAAGATGAGACCCCCCAGGACGAGGAAGTGCAGCAGCGGTTCGCGGATCAGCCCGCGCAGCGTCGCGGCGCGGGACGATCGCGCTGGTGATGTGCTGCTGCCATCTTGCTGATTGGAGCGTGCGGAGCCGCCTTCGAAGGTCTGCGCCGCGTTCGACATGGCAGGGGCTGACATACTGTCTTTTACAGTTCGGATCGCGCTCGTTGCGCGGCGCGTATATGCAACGGCAGCATCGGCATTGTCACCGGACAAACCGCCGTGTCACAAAAATTTCGCAACAGTCCGGGCGTGCAATGGTCGTGCATGGGGTGTGACAAAAAATAAATCCTTCAACAATCTGTCTCCGACTTTTGGTTTGGTCGCCCACGCTCAGGACGGCGCGCTCGGTCGCGTTGTCATCTCGTTTGAAAAATCGATCGAATTTCTCAGGGGCGACGACATGGTTCCATCTGCCAAGAAAATTCTGCTGACAGCGGCGTCGGTGTCGCTGGCGCTATCGCACAGCGCCAATGCCGACGAACGTTGGGGCGAGACCAGCAAGAACAACCCGTATGTCGCCGGCGACATGCATAACCACAACACCTGCACCGACGGTTCGGTGGCGGCCGGCTATGCGATCGATCGCTCGGTCGGCAAGGGCACCGCGGCGGCTGGTGGCAAGAATTTCGATCTCGACTGGTTCACGCTGGGCAACCACGGCGGTTCGGGCAACCGCGATTGCCGCTTCAGCGATGCCAGCGCCAACATTCCGGGCGACAACACCACGACCTATTGGAGCCAGACGCTCGGCAAGACGATCGATGGCATCACCATCACAAGCCTGAAGGGCACGCCGAACGGCACCGACACCAACGCCAAGATGTGGCGCTGGCAGTCGATCAAGGAAATCGAGTATCCGACCATCGTCGACCGCACCGCGACCTATAACAAGGTGCTCGTCGAAGGTCTCGAATGGATTCTGCCCGGCCACGAGCACGGCGACGTCGCCGTCATTGCCGGCCAGAATCCGCGCGGCTACGGCAATGCCGACAAGATGGCCGAGTTCGAGTACCGCTTCGACCGCGCCGACACCGACGCGATCGGCCCGGTCGATGCCAGCAACAACCCGATCTGGACCGGCAAGGACAACGTCAACAACTCCGGCACCGCCGGTCATCAGAAGGCTGTCGCCGGTATCGCCTGGCTGCAGGCCAATCATCCGCTGCAGTCCTACGCGGTACCGACCCACACCGAGCGTCAGGGACCGTTCAATCCGAGCGGCTCGGCCGGCTACAACATCGAGCACTTCCGCGACTTCAACAATGCCGGTCCGACGGTTGCGTTCGGCATCGAGGCTCCGGGCCACATGGCCGAGGGCGGGGTGAATGGCGGCTCCGGCTCCTACGGCTCGGGCGCGGTCGGTGGCGGCACCTACGGCATGCAGGGCGTCTACACCGCCAAGGTCGGCGGGCTGTGGGACGGTCTGCTGGGCGAAGGCCGCAACTTCTTCTTGTTTCAGAGCTCGGACTGGCACAGCCGCGGCGTCTATGGCGCTCGCGACCCCGGCACGACGGCTGACTTCATTCCCGGCGAATACACTAAGCTCTACGTGCCGAACGAGCGCCGCTTCTCCCAGCAGTCCATCATCAATGGCATGCGCTCGGGCAACTCCTACTCGGTGAATGCCAATATCATCGACTCCGACATGGTGTTCCGCGCCAAGGGCGAGTGGGATTTCGACTGGAAGACGATGGGCGAAACGCTGGTCGTGCGTCCAGGCGAGAAGGTCACGCTGGAGATGGAGATGACCGTCCCGGCGTCGAACTACAGCCCGTATAGTTTCAACAATCCGCTGCTGCTGCAGGTCGGCATCAAGCAGCCGCTGAACAAGCCGTATCTCGACCACGTCGATCTGATCACCGGTGACATCACCGGCCCGATCGCGCCGGGCGCGCCGGGCTATGCGGTGGCCAACGCCAAGGGTGTCGATGGTGCAGCCATCGTCTACAATCCCTCGGCCAAGATTGCGAAGCAGATCCAGGCGACCAAGATGCGGAGCCACAAGCTGCGCGACGGTTCGCTCCGCCTCAGCTTCACGACCACCTTCATTGTCGGCAAGACGCCGTTCTACATCCGGGCCCGCGGCACCAACATCCCGCCGGCCACTCCGAACGTGTCGGACAGCGCCGGCAATCCGCTGCTGGACCTCAACAACGCCACTGTCAGCTGCACCGATGCGGCCTGCCCGTCGCATCTCGGGACGGTGAACGGTGTCAAGAAAGTCACGAACGACGTGCAGGCCTGGTCGAACGTCTGGTTCTATGCGAACCCGATCTTCATCCGTCCGTACGGCACGCCGCAGCTCCTGGTCGAGAAGAACAAGGAAATGGCGCGCAAGCTGGCGCATGAGCATCACCACTGGCACGATTGGGACCACTGGGGTCATTGGGGCCACTGGGGTCGCTGGGCGTTCAACCGCGACTGATTGATGGCAAACGGGCCGGCGGGCGATCTCGACCCGCCGAGCCACCCGAACAGGAAGCGCCGGTTTGACAGCCGGCGCTTCGTCGTTGAGATGCGTTTGTTTCGGAGCTCCTGCAGAGATGTCCCGTTCGTCGATCGTGATCCTTGCCGTCCTCGTCCTGACCATGACGGGCGCATCGGCGCATGACGAAGAACCGACGCAGGAGGTCTGCGATGCCGCGGTGGCCGAGGCACGCGCCCAGGCCGCAACGCTGCCGGCCGACGATGTCTCGCGCTATTTCGCGGAGCGGGACATTCAGCAGGCGCTGGTCGAAGCCGGCAATGGCGAGTTCGACGACTGCGTCGAGAAGGCCGAGCGCGCGATCTTGGAGGTGCGCGAGCGGCCGCATAGCCTGAAGCCCGGCGAACGGCTCAACATCCTCCGCGTCGACGAAGTCCCTCCGCGCTGAGCAGCGCGTCCCGCCGCGGCTTTCGTCATCCCTTTGTCATGCAAGTCGGGACATTGTCCGTTCCGTTGCTGCGCGTGCAAGGCTTTCAGACATGGACCAGATCGAAGCTCTCTTTCCGATACCGCTGCTGCGTTCGCCGGGCTTGCTGAGCGCCGAACTCAAGGACGCGGCGGTCGCGGCCATCCGCGGCGCGAAGATCGAGACCAATCTGCGCTCCGGACAGCTGTTTCACACCGAGGTCGCCGACCCCAGCGCCAACAATCTGTTCCAGACCATCGCCGAACTCGCAGTGCCCAAGCTGGTCGATTTCGGCCAGCTTTTGTTCGGCGAGAAGCTGAACTGGATGGTCAAGGAGATGTGGACCAACATGCTGGAGACGGGCGGCAACCAGACCCTGCATGCCCATGCGAACAGCTTCATCTCCGGCATCTTCTACCTCACGCCGTCGCATCCGGGCAGCCGCACCGTGTTCGTGCGTCCGCCCGGCGGCAGCGATTTCTCGTTCCGCCATCATACGCGCAGCGCAGCTGTCGGGCCGTTCAACGCGGGCAAGTATGTGCTGCCGGAAGCCGAGCCTGGTGACCTCGTGCTGTTCCCAAGCTACCTCTATCATGAGGTGCCGCGCAATCAGGGCGACCAGCGCATCACCATCGCCTTCAACGCGATCCCCGATCATCTCGACTGCTGGGGCTATCGCGTCAGCTTCTCCTCCTAGAAGCTTACCGTCCGAATTCCTGCGACAGCAATTCTCGCGCCTCGCGCCGCGTTGGCGCGGCGCGATCGATCGCCTGGAGCAGGTGTTCGGCGGCGGCACGATCGGTGGCGAGCAGCGATTTCGCCATGCTCATCAGGGGGGCATAGGCCGGCTCGAACTCGGCGCTGGCCCGGATCGCCTCGAGCAGGCCAGGTGCTGCCGCCGCGATCAGCGCAGCGCCGCGAGGATCGCCCGAGAGCGCTGCGCCGGTCTGAATGAAGCGGTCGCGCGCCTGCCAATACGCATTGAGGCGATCACTCCAGGCCGCGCGCCGCGAGGAGTCCAACAATTGGTTCGTGTCGGTCTTTGCTTCCGTCATCACGGTCAACAGCAGCTGCCACGGCGGTGCGGAGAGCGCATGGACGTTGCTCCGCGCATCGAAGGTCACGAACGGGAAGTCGTCGGTGTTGCGCGGCCCCGGCCCGGCAAAGCGGGCGAGCGATGTCGCGCCGGCGATGTATTGGCCGAGGAGATCGATCGGCTGATCGAAACCGAGAGGCCGGATGATCGGGCGCAGCTTCGCGTTCGCGATGGTCGCAGCGAGCCGCTCGGGATCGACCGGCCGCGCCTTGGGCGACCCGATCAGCGCCAACATCGGCGTGCGCACGCTGTAATGGTTCAGCCAGGCCGAGCCGTCGGGAAAGGTGGCCAGAAAGCTCCGGATGATGGCGCGCAGCGACGGCGCATCGAGCTGATACAGCGGCAGCCATTGGCAGAAGACGCCGTCCGGGCCCAGGCGCCGCTTGATGGCATCGAAATGTTCGACCGTATACAGCGCGCCGCTGCCGTCCAGCGCGGGATGGAACAGGTCAGCCACGATGACGTCGTACTGCTCGCCGTCGGCGATGATGAAGCGTCGCGCGTCCGCGATGGAGATCGGTGGCCGTTCGTGCCGTGACGCCGACGTATCGAACCAGGACAGCAGAGCGGCCACCTCGGCTGACAGCTCGACGGCCCGCACATCGAGGTCCGGCAGCTGCGCGCCGCCGAGCACGGTTGCGCCGGTGCCGACGCCGAGGAACAGCGCATTGCGAGGGGCCGGATGCAGCAGCAGCGGCAGCATCGCCTGGCGGAAGTCCGACCGCACCGAGCTGGTGCCACCCATGCGGAAGTGGCCGTTCACTTCGAGATAGCGCGCCCCTGAGGCGTCATCGACGACGCTTGCGGTCGCCATCGGTCCCTCGCGTACGGCGAGGAGCTTGCCGCCGGGAGGGACTTTGACGAGCAGGGGGGCAGGGAGCCACAACAGGACGAACCCAAGCAGCGCCGGCGCGGCAGCCCAGCGCAGCACGGCTCGTCGCGGCTGCAGCAGCAGAAGGTAAGCGACGGCAACGACAACCACCGCCTTCCAAGCGCCGAACGTCGGGATCAGGAGCTGCGCCGCAATCAGCGGCGCGATGGCGGCGCCGACGCTGTTGATGCCGACGGCCCAGCCGACCGACCCGCTGATGTCGCGGACGTCCTGCATCAGCTGCCCGAACAGTGCGCCCATGGCCATGGCCGGCAGCAGGAGCAGCACGAGCGCGATGCCGAGCTCGCCTACGACGCCGAGTCCTGCCGCATGATCTACGAGACCGGTGAGAAATGGCACGATGAGCGCCGTTCCCAGACTGATGACAGCCACGCTGCTGATGAGCCCAGCCCGACTGACAGCCGTCGCGAGGCCGACGCGCTGCCAGATGATCCCGCCAAAGGCTGTCCCCAACAGATAGGCTGCGAGCAGACACGCGAAGCTGTAGACAGTGTCCTGCATCATCTGCGCAGCGAGCCGAACGACCAGTACCTCGAACGCGATGCCGAGCAGGCCGGTAGCGAACAGCGTCGCTGTCAGGCGCAGGCGGGGCGCGACATGCTTGCGATCATCGCGCGAGCACGCTTCGAACCGCAGCCGGCTGCCAAGTCGACTGCCAAGGCGAAGCGACACAAGCGCACAGCCCACGTTGATGCCGGCAAGGCAAAGCAGCGTGGACGATAATCCGAGTGTGGGGATCAGTACGAATGTCGACAGCAGCGTACCGGCAACGGCGCCTGCTGTATTGGCGCCATAGACGCCCGCACTGACAGACGTCCGGATTTGCGCCGCCGACATCATGCGTTCCAGGGCGGTCAGCGTGCCGCCCATTGCCACCGTGGCAGGCAGCAGCACCAGCGTTGGAAGCAGAAAGCTCGCGCTCCAGAGCAGGAGCGGAGAGGGCGACGTGCCGAGCAGCGGCGCCATCGCGCGCGCGCTCGCGGGAAGCAGCCAGATCGCGCACACGCCCCACAAGCCGATGGCCATCTCGAGGATGGCATAGAGTCGGTGCGGATGGGCGGCGCGGCGGATCAAGCGGTCCAGGCCGACGGCGCCGAGCGCCAGGCCCGCGAAGAACCCGGCGATGGCCCCGAGCACGGCCATCATCTCGGTGCCTAGCGCGAGCGCGAGCTGACGCGTCCAGACGATCTCATAGCCGAGACCGGCGAAACCGGACGCTCCGATCAGCAGCTTGAGGGCAAGAAATTGCGTCTCGCTCCAGCCAGAGACCATCGCCACGCCGGCAGACCAATCCCCTTGCTGCTTCGCGAGCGGATCGTCATCGCGCGGGTCCGCTCGGCGTATGTCGGTCAAGGCTCGTGATCCGCAGCTGTTCGTGCTCGATGGGCGGCGCAAGACGACATTTTGGCAGCTGCGGCGCGCGAACGACCGCGCGGCTGTCGCTGCGGTCGCCGTCTCCTTCTGTTCGCGTTTCGTGACGGTGGTTTGACAGCGGTCCGCATCCGGTCAGCGTCGAGAGCCCTGCCGTCCGTCTGACGAGCCCTTCGCGGTCGCCTTCTCCAACCACTTCGTCATAACGCGCCAGTAGGTCCTGGGCAGCACGCGCTGCAAGAGATCCATGAAGCGCGCATCGCTGCGGATCATCCAAGGCGTCGAACGCACCGAGCCACGGATCCTGATCGGCGGCGTGTCGCCACGTCCGGTTCGCCAGTTGGCCTCTACAACCAAGAGGCTGATTGCTTCGGAGGCGAAAGCGTCCGAGAGTTGCTGAAAGGCGCGTGGAGGATTAAGCGCTAAATTTTCCTGTGGAATCAAGACAACAGAAATTCGCCGGTTTCGCCCACGGCGACAGAGGGCGTCATACAGTAAAAACGTCGAAAATTCAGTTCGTTATTGGTGCTGGAGATCATCGAGTGGGCGCTGTCGCTTGATGCTCACGTCCGCAAGGGCGAGCGCGGCGTCACTATCGTCTACGCTGATCGGTTTGTGCCATCGGACGAACGGCAGCGTGCCCGCGAGGTCGGTGAGGAGGCGCAAGCCATTCCGGTCTTGAAGCGGTTTACCGTCTTCAACACCGACCAATGTAATGGTCTGGCAGAGGATATCGCGACCGTGGCACCGCTTCCGCCGCCTCGTGCCGTCGAGCCCATGGTTGAGACGCTGATTGCCAACAGCGGCGTCGACTTCCGGGTCGGGGGATCGTGCGTTCTACGCGCCAGTCGAAGATTTCGTGCAGGTGCCACCGCCAGCGGCGTTCTTCGAGCCGGTCAACTGGCATCGCACGGCTTTGCATGAGCTCGCCCATGCGAGCGGTCACCCGTCGCGGCTGGATCGGGATCTCTCGGGCCGGTTCGGCAGCCGCAAATACGCGTTCGAGGAGCTGATCGCGGAGATCGCAGCCGCCTTCAGCTGCGCCGCGCTGGGCATCGTGCCAACCGTGCGCCATGCCGACTATGTCGGCGTCTGGCTCGACGTCCTGCGCGAGGACAATCGCGCGATCGTCCCGGCGGCAAGCCAGGCGAGCCGCGTGGCCGACTATCTCGTCGGCTTTGCGCCGAACGCGGTTGGTCCTGCTCAGCCGGCCGCTGCGGATCGCGCGCCTGCGTGATCCCTCCACATTTGGGCGAGCAGTGGAGAGGGAGAGGGCGAGAGGCGCTCTGCGACGGGTTGAAGGCCTGAGAGAGAGGCTCCGGGCCGGCCCGTCGTGGAGAACGATGACATGACCAAGGCCGCTCACAAGATCACGCTGTCGCCGTCGCGCGACATTCCCTTTAATAAGCTCGTGCTCAGCCAATCCAACGTTCGCCGGATCAAGGGCGGCGTTTCGATCGAGCAACTGGCCGAGAGCATTGCCGAGCGGACGCTGCTGCAAAGCTTGAGCGTTCGGGCTGTCCTCGATCCCGACGGCCGGGAGACCGGGATGTTCGAAGTGCCGGCGGGCGGCAGACGCTACCGGGCGCTGGAGCTCCTGGTGAAGCAGAAGCGGATGGCGAAAACGCAGGCTGTGCCTTGCGTGGTGCGCGATTGCGGTTCGGCTCTGGATGACTCGCTGGCTGAGAACGACCAGCGCGTCGGTCTGCATCCCCTGGATCAATTTCAGGCGTTCCAGGCGCTGCGTGACGGCGGCATGGGCGAGGAGGAGATAGCGGCCCGCCATTTCGTGACGGTTGCTGTCGTCAAGCAGCGGCTGCGGCTCGCCGCGGTCTCGCCGTTGCTCCTCGACGTCTACGCGGCTGACGGCATGACGCTGGAGCAGCTGATGGCCTTTACAGTGACCTCCGATCATGCACGGCAACAGGAGGTCTGGAACAAGGTCAGCCGTTCCGGCGCCGACGCACCCTACCAGATCCGGCGGCACCTCACCGAGCAGACGGTTCGGGCGTTCGACCGCAGGGTCCAGTTCATCGGGCTTTCTGCCTATGAGGCGGCCGGCGGCGTTGTGCTGCGGGATCTGTTCGAGGCGGACGATGGCGGCTGGCTCCATGATGTCGCGCTGTTGGACCGGCTCGTGGCGGAGAAGCTGAAGGCGGAAGCGGAGCGGATTGGCCTTGAGGGCTGGAAGTGGATCGCGGCCGCCGTCGACTTCCCTTTCGGGCATACTCACGGCCTGCGCGAGCTTCATGGGCAGCCGGCACAGCTCACGCCCGACGAGCAGGCGACCATGCAAGCGCTGCGCGCCGAGCAGGCCAGGCTCGCAGCCCAATACGATCAGGCCGATGAACTGCCTGAGGATATCTATTGCCGTCTCGGTGAGATCGAGGCGGCGCTGCGATCTTTCGATGAGCGGCCGATGATCTTCGATGCGGCCGAGATGGCGCGCGCTGGCGCG
>NZ_CAFI01000303.1 GCF_000239775.1 Bradyrhizobium sp. ORS 375 | reverse complement strand
CCAGCGCGACCGGCATCTCTTGATCGCCGCGATCAACCAGGCCTCTGAAGGCCAGGCGGACATTCCGCCGGTCGAGGTGATGCTGGAGGGCGCCAAGGAACGCTTCGGCCAGTTCTTCGTCACCGCCGTCGACGAGGACGAGCGCGAGACCGAGGCCGCCATCGTCTACATGCTCGAGACCACCGAGCGGCGCGCGCTCGAGAACCAGATCAACCAGTCGCAGAAGATGGAGATGGTCGGCCAGCTCGCCGGCGGCATCGCCCACGACTTCAACAACGTGCTCTCGGCCATCATGATGGCCAACGACTTCCTGCTGAACGCGCACAAGCCGACCGACCCGTCGTTCCAGGACATCATGCAGATCAAGCAGAACGCGACGCGCGCCGCCACGCTCGTCCGGCAGCTGCTGGCGTTCTCGCGGCGGCAGACGCTGCGACCGCAGGTGCTCGACCTTGGCGACGCGCTGTCCGACCTGACGATGCTGCTGCGCCGGCTGATCGGCGAGAAGGTCAAGCTCGACCTGAGCCACGGCCGCGACCTCTGGCCGGTCAAGGTCGACGTCTCGCAGTTCGAGCAGGTGATCGTGAACCTCGCGGTCAACGCCCGTGACGCGATGCCCGACGGCGGCAAGTTGTCGGTGCGCACCGCCAACGTGTCCGCCGAAGAGGTCGCGCAGGCGGCCTACAAGGGCATGCCGGTCGCCGACTACGTCAAGATCGAGATCAGCGATACCGGCACCGGCATTCCGGCCGAGATCCGCGAGAAGATCTTCGAGCCGTTCTTCTCGACCAAGGAGGTCGGCAAGGGCACCGGCCTCGGCCTGTCGACGGTCTACGGCATCATCAAGCAGACCGGCGGCTTCATCTATGTCGACAGCGAGCTCGGCAAGGGCACCTCGTTCCAGATCTTCCTGCCGCGCCACATCGTCGTGGCCGAGGTCCAGCCCGAGCCGCAGGCGACCAACGGTTCCGCCAAGGACGCCGCTCCCGCCGCCGAGGCGCCGAAGCCGCGCGCGGACCTGACCGGGCAGGGGACGATTCTCTTGGTCGAGGACGAGGAAGGCTTAAGGGCGCTGAATGCGCGCGGCCTGCGCTCGCGCGGCTACAGCGTCATCGAGGCCTCCAACGGCATCGAGGCCATGGAGGCGCTGGAGGAGTGCAACGGCGAGCTCGATCTGGTGGTGTCCGACGTCGTGATGCCGGAGATGGACGGGCCGACGCTGCTGAAGGTGATGCGGGAGAAGAATCCGGACATCAAGATCATCTTCGTCTCGGGCTATGCCGAGGATGCGTTCGAGAAGAGCCTGCCGGAGAATCAGCAGTTCGCCTTCCTGCCGAAGCCCTTCACGCTTAGCCAGCTGGTGGCCGCGGTGAAGGAAACCATGGCTCCCCAATAGGTTACCGAAAAAGCCCGACAAGGCGGGCGAGCGCGTTCACGCCGCGACCCAGCGCCGCAGCCGCGCGGCCTCGTGCCGCCTTCCTTTTTGCCCCGAAGTGCCCATCTTACGGGCATCCCCATTCCGGGGACTTATGGGAAACGAAGATGAGCTTCATGCAGCGCAAAAGCGGCCTCCTCAAGGCGATGGCCGTGGCCCTTTCCTTGGCGCTGCCGACGGTGCTCGCCGTCTCGGCGGCCGACGCCCGGATCGGCGGCGGCTCCAGCTCGGGCTCCCGTGGCACGCGCACCTTCTCCGCGCCGCCTCCGACCGCGACCGCGCCGGGATCGGCCTCGCAGTTCAACCGCACCATCACCCAGCCGGGGCAGCCTGGCGGCTTCAATCAGGCTGCGCCGTCGCGCGGCGGCCTGTTCGGCGGCCGCGCTGGTGGTCTGCTCGGCGGCCTCGCCGCGGGCTTCCTCGGCGCCGGCCTGTTCGGCATGCTGTTCGGCGGCGGCCTGTTCTCCGGCCTCGGCGGCTTCGCCTCGTTCATCGGCCTGATCCTGCAGATCCTGCTGGTCGTGATCGCGGTGCGGTTCGCGATGGCCTGGTGGCAGCGCCGCAACCAGCCGGCTTACGCGGCCGGCCCGGCGCCGGGCCCCAATGACGGCCAGCAGAGCTTTCGCTCGGGCCTGAGCGGTCTTGGCGGTGGCCTTGGCGGCTTCGGCGGTTTCGGTGGCGGCAGCAACCAGCCGCCGCTGCAGATCCAGCCGGCCGATTATGAGGCGTTCGAGCGCCTGCTCGGCGAGATCCAGTCGGCCTGGTCGAACGAGGATGTCGGTCGCCTGCGCCTGCTGTCGACGCCCGAGATGGCCTCCTATTTCGAGCGCGATCTCGAGCAGAACCAGGCTCGCGGCGTGGTCAACAAGGTCACCGGCGTGAAGCTGCTGCAGGGTGATCTCGCCGAGTCCTGGCGCGAGAACGGCGGCGACTACGCGACCGTGGCCATGCGGTTCACGCTGGCCGACAAGACCATCGAGCGCGCCTCGGGCCGCGTGGTCGAGGGCTCCGACCAGCCGCAGGAGGTCACCGAGATCTGGACCTTCCTGCGCCACCCCGGCGCCGACTGGCAGGTGTCGGCGATCCAGCAGGTCGGCTGAGTCCACCGGTCGAACGATTATCGGGCGCCGCGGAGACATCCGCGGCGCCTTTGCTTTGTGGAACGCCCTGCGGAATAATCCACGACGAAACGGGTTCCACAGCCGGATAGGACATCGCGCCCAAGCGATGCGACGGCATCACGTCCAAAAGCATGTTTCCCCGGGAGGACACCATGACACCGATCCGCAGCCTGATGATCAGCGCCACGTTGCTCGCCGCTGCATCCGTTGCGCCCGGCCTGATCGCGACCGCGTCCGCCGACAGCGCCGATATGAGCTTCTTCCTGACCAGCAACGGTCCCGGCAATGGCGGCAATCTCGGCGGCCTCGCCGGCGCCGACAAACACTGCCAGTCTCTGGCGCAGGCGGCCGGTGCGGGCGCCAAGACCTGGCGCGCCTATCTCTCGACCCAGGCCGCCGACGGCCAGCCCGCGGTCAACGCCCGCGACCGCATCGGCAAGGGCCCGTGGCAGAACGCCAAGGGCGTGGTCGTCGCCAAGGACGTCACCGACCTGCACAGCGCCGCCAACAATCTCACCAAGCAGACCGCGCTCAGCGAGAAGGGCGACGTCATCAACGGCCGCGGCGACACGCCGAACCGTCACGACGTGCTCACCGGCTCCCAGGCCGACGGCACCGCCTTCGCCGCCGGCGAGGACCGCACCTGCCGCAACTGGACCAGCGCGACGACCGGCGCGGCGATGGTCGGCCATTCCGACCGCATCGGCCTGCGCGACGACGAGCCGTCGAAGTCGTGGAACACCTCGCATCCGTCGCGTGGACCGGACGGCGGCTGTTCCCAGGCGGACTTCAAGAGCACCGGCGGCGACGGCCTGCTATACTGCTTCGCGGCGAACTGATTGGGACGCCTCAAAAGTTAAGGTCGAGTCATTCCGGGGCAATCGGCGATACGAAGGCGCGAAGCGGCTTCGCATTGACGATTGAACCCGGAATCTCGAGATTGTGGACAATGGTCGCAAGGCCATCTCGGGTTCCGGGTTCAAGGCCTGTCGGCCTTGCCCCGGAATGACGGCGGTTGTGATTCATTCGCTCGGCGCTCTGGTCGCTGCCGGCCTCGATCAAAGAGATGAGCGCTCTTCTTGAGGTCTCGCCATGCGCTACGAGCTGTACTACTGGCCGATGATCCAGGGCCGGGGCGAGTATGTCCGGCTCGCGCTGGAGGAGGCGGGAGCCAGGTATCGCGACGTCGCGCGCGAGGAGGGCATCGGCGCGATGACCGCAATGCTTGAGGGGGAGGGCGAAACGCCCCCCTTCGCGCCGCCGTTCCTGAAAGTCGGCCGCCGCATCATCGGCCAGACCGCCAACATCCTGCTGTTTCTCGGTGCGAGGCACGGCCTCGCGCCGAAGGCCGAGGCGGGCCAGCTTTGGGTGCACCAGCTGCAGCTCACGATCACCGACTTCGTCGTCGAGATCCACGACACGCATCATCCGCTCGGGCCGACCTTGTACTACGAGGACCAGCGCGCTCCCGCCAAAAAGCGCACGGCCGAGTTCTGGAGCGAGCGGGTGCCGAAATTCCTCGGCTATTTCGAGCAGATCGTGGCGAAGAGCGGCGGTGCCTACGTCACCGGCCGCAGGCTCACTTACGTCGACCTGTCGCTGTTCCAGATCATCGCCGGCCTGCGCTACGCGTTCCCGAACCGGATGAAGGCCTTCGAGCGCAATATTCCCGGCCTCGTCGCACTGCACGACCGCGTCGCGTCTAGACCGAACATCGCAGCCTATCTGCAAAGCGAACGCCGCATCCCCTTCAATGAGGACGGCATCTTCCGCCACTACAAGCCGCTGGATGTGTGAGGTCGGCTGACGAGTGCCGTAGCCTCACGCGACCCTGAGCCAACACGTATGACGGCGCACGCCCGGAGGCGCCGCCGTCATACGAAGTTGGCCTGATGGTGTGGGGTCTTCAGGCGATGATGTCGACGCGCGTGCCCTGGCCGGGCGGCAGCGGCGGACGCTGCGCCTTGTTTTCGGCCGCGTTTTCGTCGCCGGTCTTGTCGGCCTTGAACGACTGCGTCTGTTGGCTCTGCGCTTGTTGGTTCTGCGCCTGCTGTGTCTGCTGCTTGTTCGTCTCGGTCGAGACCGGCGGCGGTGAGGGCGGCGGTGATGACGTCGAAACGCTCGAAACGGACATGGTCCGGCTCCTCGCTTGGTGTTCGCCCAAGCGTGGCCATGTCCAGCGAAGGAAGAGTCAACCGGATCGGTCGAATTGTCTGCAACTGTGAGTGGCGGTCGCCAATAGTGAACGGGTGGCTGATCTCGTTGCAGAAACCGGTGGCACCCTGGTGCGCCGGTCTATTGATCCTTGCTGCGGGTGATCGTGATCGACGATTCCGTCTTGGTCCTGGCGCAGCGCATGTCGAGCCGGCGGTAGCGGCTGGGCACGTCGTCGCCGCGGAAGATGCCGAGCCGGCGGTAGCAGCGGTTGACGCCGCGCACCATGTCGTCCTTCGGCAGGGTGAACACGATGGCCGCCGCGCTCGCCATCAGCTCGACGAAGGCCGGCGGCGGCTTGCGGTCGGTTTTCCCGAACAGCTGGTTGCTGAAATTCTTCGACGAGCATCCGAGCGTGATCTCGCGCGCCTTCGGGTGCGCGAGATAGACGGTGCCGGCCGCGGTCTGGCCGATCTTGATCCCCTCGATGCCGTTCTTCAGCTCCTTGGCGACATCGTCGCAGCGATCCGCCCGTGCCGCCTGCGGCAGGAGCGCGCTGCTCAAGGCAACGAGAAAGGCAAAACCGGCCGAGCGGCCGAATGAGCAAAGAGTCGAACGCATTGCAAATACCCCCGCGCCATTGTCGCGTGCGTGGTGAGCGCATGCAAGCGCCGATGCGTCGGGGGCTCGGCCGGACCGGGGAGAAGTGTGATCAACGCGCCGCTGATCACCGTGGAGACAGCTCGCCTGCGACGTCCGTCAGTACTTGAAATGTCTCGTCGGGCGCGTGCTGGATCAGATCGTGAGCGCTGGCGACGGTGCGCACGTCCCAGGCGGGATCATCGCGCAGCCGCTCATATTGCGCCGTGAACGGTGTCGCGCGCCAGCCGGTCGCATACACGAACACGCGCCGCATGTCGGGTTGCGGCCGGGTGAGACGAAGCCGCTGCACGAAGGTCCCGAGCGGATGCGGCCGGCAGCGCGGATCGACCCCGTCGCGCGGCAAGACGGTCAGCCCGTCATGGCCGGCCTGCGCGATCACCAGCCCGCGATAGTCATCGCCGGCGAGATCCCACCAGGCCTGATCGTGCTCCGGCGCGAAGGCATCCAGATAGATCAGCGCCGCGAGCCGCTCCGGCAACCGGTCGGCGGCGCCGGACGCCACCATGCCGCCGTAGCTGTGCGCGCACAGAATGACCTCGGAGAGATCTTCGGCCGTCAGCAGAGCGACGACGTCCGCGATATGCGTATCCAGATTGATGCCGGCGGCGGAGGCGGGCGTGTCTTCGAGGCCGGCCAAGGTGACGGCGTAGACTGCGTGCCCGGCTTGCCGGAGCCGTGTCGCCAGCGGTTCGTACCACCAGCCGCCGCGCCACCCGCCGGGAATGAGAACGAATGTTGCCATGATGCTTCTCCGTGACGCTGGGCCCAGCGTGTCGTGATCAACCCTCGCGTGACAGGCTAGCAGGGCTGTCAAGTCCCCTCTCGGAACGTGGCATTCACATCCCGGGCTTCTTGGTGGTGGACGCTCCGCCAGCGCGGCGGCTGCGAGCGGCTCGCATGGGTCCCATCCGTGGTCCGGCCGCTTTCTTTTCCGCAAAAAGGGCTTAGAACGGCTCCATCGCCGGGGCCTCGGACCGAGGGGCCGGCCCTTCAACCCACGAGCTTTCCATGAACGCGCCCACCGCTTTCCCCGACCAGTCCAAGCCCGTTCCGCCCTACAAGCACACGCCGCTGTTTCCGCTGGGCCCGGACACCACGCCCTACAAGAAGATCACGACGGAGGGCGTGCGGGTCGAGAAAGTGCTGGGCCGCGACATGCTGGTGGTGTCGCGCGAGGCGCTGCGCACCCTGTCGGAGGCAGCCTTCGGCGAGATCAACCACTTCCTGCGCCCTGGCCACCTGAAGCAGCTGCGCAGCATCCTGGAGGATGCCGAGGCCAGCCCGAACGACAAGTTCGTCGCGCTCGACTTCCTGAAGAATGCCAACATCTCGGCCGGCGGCGTGCTGCCGATGTGCCAGGATACCGGCACCGCGATCATCATGGGCAAGAAGGGCTGCAACGTCATCACCGACGGTGACGACGAGGCGGCGCTCAGCGAAGGCGCGCGGGACGCTTACTTGCGCCGTAACCTGCGCTATTCGCAGGTCGCGCCGCTGTCGATGTACGAGGAGAAGAACACCGCCAACAACATGCCGGCGCAGACCGAGATCTACGCGGAAGGCGAGGACGCCTACAAGTTCATGTTCATGGCCAAGGGCGGCGGCTCGGCCAACAAGAGCTTCCTGTTCCAGGCAACGCCCTCGGTGCTGACCAAGGACCGGCTGCTGGCGTTCCTGAAGGAGAAGATCCTGACGCTCGGCACCGCGGCGTGCCCGCCTTATCACCTCGCCATCGTCATCGGCGGCACCTCGGCCGAATTGTGCATGAAGACGGTGAAGCTCGCCTCCGCCCGCTATCTCGACGCGCTGCCGACCCACGGCTCGGCCGACGGCAACGCCTTCCGCGACGTCGAGATGGAGCAGGAAATCCATAAGATGACGCAGTCGCTCGGCGTCGGCGCGCAGTTCGGCGGCAAGTATTTCTGCCACGACGTCCGCGTCATCCGCATGCCGCGTCATGGCGCAAGCCTGCCGATCGGCTTGGGCGTGTCGTGCTCCGCCGACCGCCAGGTGCTCGGCAAGATCACCAAGGACGGCGTCTATCTCGAGGAGCTCGAGCACCATCCGGCGCAGTATCTGCCGGAGGTCGAGCAGGCGCTCGGCGGCGAGGTCGTGAAGATCGATCTCAACCAGCCGATGAAGGACATCCTCGCGACCCTGTCGAAGAACCCGATCAAGACCCGGCTGTCGCTGACCGGCACCATGATCGTCGCCCGCGACGCCGCGCATGCCAAGCTGCGCGAGCGCCTCGACCGCGGCGAGCCGCTGCCGGACTACTTCAAGAACCATCCGGTCTACTACGCCGGTCCCGCCAAGACCCCGGACGGCTACGCTTCCGGCGCATTCGGTCCGACCACCGCGGGCCGCATGGATTCCTTCGTCGATCAGTTCCAGGCGGCCGGCGGCTCGATGGTGATGGTCGCCAAGGGCAACCGCGCGCCGGCCGTGCGCGAGGCCTGCAAGAAGCACGGCGGCTTCTATCTCGGCTCGATCGGCGGCGCCGCGGCAAACCTCGCCGAGCACTGCATCAAGAAGGTCGAGGTCGTCGAATATCCCGAGCTCGGCATGGAGGCGATCTGGCGCATCGAGGTGGTGGACTTCCCGGCCTTCATCATCATCGACGACAAGGGCAACGACTTCTTCAAGGAGCTGAACCTCGGTTGAGGCGATGCGAGCGGTGTTAGTTGCAGCGGCCGGGAGCGATCCCGGCCGTTGGTGTGTGGAGCAGGGCGGGCTGCGTGCCGTTCGCTGAGACTCTGGTGAGTTTGAGAGCCGCGCACGTGCGGTCCGAACGGTAT
>NZ_CAFI01000304.1 GCF_000239775.1 Bradyrhizobium sp. ORS 375 | reverse complement strand
AGCAACTGTGCTGTTGAGGTAGGCCGGCGATCGGCCGGCCTCAAGGCTGGCGCGAGACGCGCCCCCGCCTTCGGCGGCTGAAGGCCTTGACCCCGTCCGCTCGCCGTCCTGAGGGCTTGGTATGCGCTCGGTCCTCGACCGAGCGGGGCATGGCGCTCGATCAGCTCACCGCAACGCGTGGTGGCTTAGGATGCCATTTTTCTCCGCGCGCGATCATCGTGTTGAGGATGATGATCAGCTTGCGCATGCAGGCAATGAGAGCAACTTTCGGCTCCTTGCCCTTGGCGGTGAGGCGCTCATAGTAGGCTTTGAGCACCGGATTATGCTGGGTCGCTGCGCCGAGACAGGGAAGGAACAGGCCGTTTCTTACCCAGCGGCGACCTCCCTTGATGTGGCGTTCGCCGCGGCGCTTGCCGCTGTCATCGTCATAAGGGGCTACCCCGATCAGGGCGGCGGCGATCTCGTCGCTCACCTTGCCGAGCTCCGGCGCTCCTGCAATGAGGATCGCGGAGGTCGTGCAAGAAAGCCCCGGCACACTTTCAATGATCTCGGCGCGCTCGGCAAACTCCGGTGTCGCCTTGACCTTGGCGGAGATCGCAGCTTCCAGCTTCGCAATCTGGGCAGCGAGCGTCTTCAACACCTGGGAATGGGCCTTCTGCGCCAATCCCGGCACAACATGCTCGTTCTGGTTCTGCAAACGGGTTTTCAGATCCATCAGGTTCTTACGTGCTTTTACCAGTCCCGCCAGTTCCTCGCGGGCAGCATCATAGCTCTGACTCGGTGCGTCGTTGAACGTCTCGGCGAACCAGGCGATCATCTCCGCATCGATCGTGTCGTTCTTCGCCAGTCGACCGGCCGACAGGGCGAAGCTGCGAACCCGCTTGGGATCGACGATCCGCACCTCTATCCCGGCCTGGCGCAGCACCTTGGCCCATTCGCGCTCATAGCCGCCGCTGGCCTCCATGACGGCCTTGCTCACCTTGTGCTTGCGAAGCAGGGCCACCAGCTGGCGATGCCCGTGCGGGCTACTCGGAAACGTCTGCCGTGATCCAAGACCACGAATGCAGCTGTCCACCTTGTGCTTGGCTACATCGATGCCGGCGACACCGTTTGCGATCTGTGTCATCATCCACTCCCTTCCTTGCCTTGTATGGGCTCGAGGCCCTTGCAACTGTTCGGGTTCAGGAAGATCACCGGAGCTGTCCCTAGCTCTGAAACAGGCTCTGCCGCGTTTGGGGCGCTACGGGCTCAGATCCAGCGACGGGCGGTTTTGCGAGAACCGCCCGTTCGCACATTCTGCCAGGATTTCCGAACACAAGGGGCG
>NZ_CAFI01000305.1 GCF_000239775.1 Bradyrhizobium sp. ORS 375 | reverse complement strand
TCCACGAGTCCCGCTGCAAGTGATGCGCCCCTCGCTTCATCTTCTTCGAAAGTGACGGCGCTCGCCATCGGCGTGAGCGCCCGGAGACCCCCACCCCCAACCCCTCCCCGCAAGGGGGAGGGGAGCGCACCGTCACCGGCGCGAGAGCCGGGCTCAATTGCGTAAAGCCGAGCGTCACGCGTCTGTGGTCCCGATCGGCGTCTTGCATGCGGATCATTCTCATCGTCGCGAACAGCGCTCCGTGCTTGGAAGATCTCGGACAAACATCCTCACCCTCGCGACGCATTCCGCGCCCGAGCCATGCTTCTCGTCTCGCCCTCGAGCACTGAGGGCGCAGGGAAGGCCGGGTGCCGGTCGCACCCATGGCCCGCCAGCAAAAAAAACTGCTGGCGGCAGGAACCACAGGTACGCGCCGGATCATCCGGCCCTCCCTGCGCAACGGTTTTAACGGCTGCTTCGCGTTCTCCCTGGTGCGCCGGGCTTGTTGGCCACCATCCCCACGCGAGGCGAAAGCCCCGGCATGAGTTGATATCAGCATCGGGATATCAGGACCGCGCGACTTGACCGTGCGTGCATCGCCGTTCGTCCGCGCGAACTACGTCACGCTGCGCCGACACACGCCCATCGCATCCCACTGCCAACGTCTCGTGACGGTCGCGACACGCCCCTCATGCGGCAGCAGGGACGCGCGGAAATGTGCAGCTGATTTGCCCGACGGTGCAAGTGCGAATGCTGCGACAGACTGGCACGACGGGCAGACTATGCATGAGAAGCATTCTGATAGCTCCGCCGTCATTGCGAGCGCAGCGAAGCAATCCAGGACTCCGGGTGTGCCCCTGGATTGCTTCGTCGCTTCGCTCCTCGCAATGACTGTGGCGAGCATCAATGCCTTGCGCAGGCCGCTGAGGACCGCGATCTGTCAGATGGCGTGAGCATGTACATCGCGAATGAGGTCGGCAAGCGCTCTCACCGCTTGCACCGAGTGCGCCGGCGGCTCATTGATGACAGATGCCGTTACCCGCTGCCATCCCAGCGTCGTTCGCCAATCCAAGGCAGCCAGGAGAGCCCGATGCGCAGGTCACGTCTTGCGCGATGCCGCGATCACACGCGCCAGGACTGGCCAATACAGATCGCCGTACCCGGCCTCGACCGCCTCTCCCAGCCTCCGGTCGGCGAGCTCCGCGCCCGGCAGATCGATCTGCACGGACCTCGCGAGATCGAGGGCATAGCCGATGTCCTTGCGCGCATATTCGGTCGAGAACGCCCGCTCCGGATATGTGTCGGGCAGCATGGCCTTCATGCCGTGGTTGCGTAGCGCGAAGCTGTCGGCCGAGCCCTTGGCGAGGGTCTCGAACAGCAGCTCGGGATCGAGGCCGGCGCGCTTGGCGGTCTCCAGCGCCTCGCCGAGCGCCACCACGGTCTGCATCAGCACCATGTTGTTGAGGATCTTCACGACCTGGCCGGCGCCGACGCCGCCGCAATGGGTGATGTCGGTCGCGAACATCGCGATCAGCGTCCGCAACCCCTCGAACGTCGCCGCGTCGGCCCCCACCATCACGCTCAGCGTACCGTCCTCGGCCGCCTGCCGGGTGCGGGCGATCGGTGCATCGGCGTAGGCGGCGCCCTTCGCCGCGAAACGCGCGGCCAAGTCCCGGGTGGTCTGCACCGGCGAGGTGCCGAGATCCACGATGGTGTGACGCGCCTCGACGTGGCGGAGCAGGCCGTCATCGCCGTCGCATACGGCTTCGACATGTTTGCCGCTCGGCAACGCCATGAAGATGACGTCGGCCTCGCGCGCCAGCTCCGCCAGCGACGCGGCCCTGATGACGCCGACCTCGGCGAGCCGCTGCAGCGGCGCGTCCGCAAGGTCGAAGCCGAGCACCGTCGCGCCGGACTTCCGCGCCAGATTGCGGCACATCGGCTCGCCCATGACACCCAAGCCGATGAATCCGATCGCCGCCATTGCAAATTCCTCTTCTCCAAGAATGGAGGTCCAAGAATGGACGCCGGCGGGCGCATCGGCAAGGCGCGGCCGCCATGGCCCGACAGGCCATGGCGGAAGCCATCCGGAATCCCGTTGTCGCCCTGGATTGCTTCGTCGCTTCGCTCCTCGCAATGACGGTGGCGAGCATCGTGCCGCGTAGCCGCGCGAAGACTGCGACTATCAACTTTCATCGGCCGGGATGATCGGAATGCGAGTTCGGAGCAAGGCTGTTCGTCCCACTCTCCACTGTCCTCACCGCCTGGGGCGCAACTGCGCGCGTGGCGCGGGGACCGATACCGCGTGATGTCTGAAGTGGGCAGGTGCCGCGTTCCGCGCGCCTCACTGCATCCGGTGGCTCTGGATCCCGGATCTGCGCTCGCCGCCGCGTGCCGTCGGCGAGCTTGTCCGGGATGACGGCGGAGGAGCTGGCGTGAGTTCGTTCGCCTTGGGGCCAGCGGTTCATGATGTCCGCCCGGTGCACCGTCTTGACGCCGAGTCTCATTTTGTTTTTTGCACGTGCGATCGGGCAGCATGACTGACGAATCACTGTGGCGTGCACGACATCGCGACAAAGCCGCAAACAAGCCACGCCAGTGTCACCGATTGCGGCGCTCTCCCCGGCTTTGCGCTATGCAACTTGGCGCTGAGTGGACTTTGCTGGCGTAATCCGGCTTGCTGCATCGCCGACGCGTGGCAGGACGCTTGCGCAGCGTGATCAGCAGGACATCCTAGGCCATGCATTCACAGCGGTATAATTCGACGTTAGGTTGAGCGGCCTCTCGTCCCGTCGACACACGGCGCATCACACGAGCTCGGCGTAGCGGCAGACGATCCGGCGCAGGCGGCTCGCGACAATGCGGCGGCCACACATCAAAAACGTAGCGGAGGAAGTGCAATGATGAAGCAACGGAGACGTCTGGCTGCGCCCATCGCGCTTGCCATCACCACGATGCTGGCCGCGTCGGCGGCCTCGGCGCAAACGGTCGATACGGCGCGCATCGAAGCCGGTGGTCAGAACGATTGGCTGACCTACCACGGCTCGTACAAGTCCTATCATCACAGTCCGCTGGCGCAGATCAACACCAGCAATATCGGCAATCTCGGCGTGGCCTGGATCCACATTCCCGGGCGATCGACCCGCGGCCTGCAATCGATGCCGCTGGCCGCCGACGGCGTGCTCTACTACACGGGCTCCTACAGCCGCGTGTTCGCGCTGAATGGCGCGACCGGCGAGGTGATCTGGTCGTATTTCCCGGAGCTGGACGAGGCGCTGGTCGCGCGCCAGACCCACTCCCCCTATAACCGCGGCGTCGCGATCGGCGACGGCAAGGTGTATGTCGGCACCATGGACGGCCGGCTGATCGCGCTCGACATGAAGACCGGCAAGGTGGCCTGGGACACCAAGCTGATCGACTCGCAGAAGCTGACGGTCGGCTTCACCGGCGCGCCGCTCTATGCCAAGGGCACCATCGTGATCGGCTCGCAGGGCGGTGAATGGCCGGGGCGGGGCCCGATCTTCGGCGTCGATGCCGCGACTGGAAAGAAGAAGTGGGAATTCCTCACTGTCGCCGGCACCGAGGAGGCGATGAAGACCTGGGGTAATGATTCCTGGCGCACCGGCGGTGGTGGCGGATGGATGCCCGGCACCTACGATTCCGAAACCAACACGGTGCTCTGGGGCACAGCAAATCCGGCCCCGCTGTATGACTGGTCGGGCGCGGACTGGAAGACCCAGGGCGCCCGTCCGGGCGAGAACCTCTATACCACCTCGGTGATCGGCCTCGACCTCGATAGCGGCAAGCTCAAATTCTATCATCAGGAGCTGCCGCACGACGCCTGGGATTTCGACAGCGCGGTCGGCGAATTCCTGATGCTCGAGCGCGACGGCAAGAAGCTGGTGGTGCATCCCAACAAGGGCGGCTTCGTCTTCGTCTATGACCGCGATCTAAAGGTCAACAACGTCTGGCGGCTGGTGGAGAACATCAACTTCGTCAAGACGATCGATCCGAAGACCGGCGAACTGATCGGGCGCCGCGACTTCACGGCCGGCAAGGTGGCCGAGCCGCTCTGTCCCTATATCGGCGGCGGCATGAGCTGGAACGGCGGATCCTATAATCCGAAGACCGGCTTGTACTACAAGATCGGCCAGGAATGGTGCATGACCCTCGACGTCGTCAAGACGACGCCGGTGGTGGCGCCGCAGGCCCAGCTCAACATCGGCGCGGACTTCAAGATCGCACCGCCCCCGGGCGGCGAGATCTATGGTCATCTCGATGCGCGCGACCCGATCACCGGCGCCAAGAAGTGGGAGGTCCGCTTCCCCGAGCCGCCGATCGCGAGCGTGCTGTCGACCGGCGGCAACCTCGTGTTCGTGCCGGATGCGCGCGGCACCGTGCATGCCTATGACGCCGAGACCGGGGCCGAGCTGTGGAGCCGCAACAACGGCACCGGCCATCAGGGCGGCATCATCAGCTACTCGGTGGGCGGCAAGCAGTACATCGCGATGACCGCCGGTTTCGGCGGCATGCTGTCGGACGACTACGCGGCCACGTTCGGCGGCGTCTACAAGAGCATGCCGAGGGATGACGGCGCGCTGATCGTCTACAGCCTGAAGTAGGCCGTTGCGGATCGCGGGGGCCGGCGATGCCGGTCCCCGTGCTTTGCAGCACTCAGGCGTGTGAATACTCAGGCTATCGCGAGAACCATGCTGGCAGTTAGTTACT
>NZ_CAFI01000306.1 GCF_000239775.1 Bradyrhizobium sp. ORS 375 | reverse complement strand
ATGGCGAGCGCTCGATCTCAGCTGCGAAGCACGGCTGCAATCACGCGCCGGCAGGTTATTCTTTCAGCGTGTCCCCTCCCGATCACCCGTTGATCGGGAACACCGGCTTGGCGTCGGCGTATTCCGCGGGGTAGATCACCTTGATGTCCTTGCCCTGGACCTGCGTGTTCAGCGGAAGTGCGCTGGTGTTCTGGCCCTTGGCGTCGAACTTGGTCTTGCCGTAGGGCATGATGCCGCTGTCGAACTCGTTCGCTGCCAGGGCCTCGATGATCTTGGCGCGGTCGGCGCTGCCGGCCTTCTCGACGGCCTGGGCGAACACCTTCACCAGCGAGTAGTTGATCGGCGTGTTGTAGGCGTAGAACTTGCCGGCGGCGGTCACGGTCTCGCGCAGCTTGGCCGTGATCGGGCTCTTGGGATCGCCCCAATGGTTGCAGTCCATCACGCCCTGGGCGGCTTCCGGGAACTCGTTCACGAAACGATAGCTCGAGGCGGCGCCGCCGAACACGGCGTAGATGCCCTTCGGTCGCACGCGCTGCTGCTGCAGCGTGCGGGCCATCAGCACGAACTCGTTGAAATAGTGCGACGGCACGATCAAATCGGGATTGAGCGCGCGCAGCCGCAGCACGACGTTGGTCATGTCGCGCGCAGGCGTCGGATGCGCGATCGTCTCGACGATCTGGAAGCCGAGCGGCGGCAGCTTCTCCTGCATGATCTTGGCGAGACCCGAGCCAAACAGGCCGTCCTCGTGGACGATCGCCACCGTCTTGATTGGCTTGCCGGAGTCGTCGTTGAGCTTCACCAGGTTCTTGAGGGCGACCGCGGTCGCCATGCTGAAGTTCGGATTGAAGCGGAAGGTGTTCTTCAGGCCGCGCTCGGTGATGGTATCGGCCACCGCGCAGTCGACGACGAACGGCAGATCGTAGCGCGACGCCGTCTGCGTCGCGGTCAGCGCGATGCCTGAGGCAAAGCCGCCGAGCACGGCGGCGACGCCGGCCGACTGCAGCTCCTCGGTCGCCTGCGCGCCGGCCTCCGCATTGGAGCGGCTGTCGCCGATCACGAGCTCGAGCTTGGCGCCGCCGAGCGCCTTGATGCCGCCGGCGTCGTTGATCTCCTTGATCGCGAACTCCGCGCCGATCTTGGCGAGATCGCCGTCGAGCGCGAAGGCGCCGGAGATCGGCTGCAGCAGGCCGACCTTCACCGGCGCCGGCTCGGCGCGCAGCAGGCCGGGCGCCGCCAGCATCGAGGTGAGCGCGACACCGCTCTTGAGCACATTGCGGCGTGAGAGTGACTTCGAGCCAAGCGTCATGACTTCCCCACTTTCCTGACTGGCGGCCGCCGGCGCGGCCGTTCTCTGCGGTACACCTCGGCGGTCGGGCTCCAGTGCCGGTGCCCTTCGTCGCCCGTCCGTTCGAGGTTCATCTGCAATGTGTAGCGATCGGGCCGGTAGAGCGCCTGCAGGTGCTCCATCGGCTGGCCGTCCTTGCCGTAGACCGTGCGGCGCAGGGCCACGAGCGGCATGCCGACGTCGATGTCGAGCGCCGCGGCCACATCGGGGCTCGACAGCACGGCGCTGATCTCCTGCCGCGCAGACGCGCTGGTCAGACCGGAGCGCTCGATCAATTCGAGCAGCGGCATGCGCGCGAGATCGTCGCGCGAATAGTTGCGGCCGATGCGCTCGGGAACGTTGGCGATGAGATAGGAAAACGGCACGCCGTCGACGAGACGGACACGCACCGAACGCTGCGAGCGCTCGTCGGGCGCGAGCTGCAAGGCTTCGCGGATCTGGTCGGACGGCGTGACGTAATCGAACGACAGGAGCCGAACGTCCGTCGTGCGGCCCATCTCGATCAGATGCGCGAATACATTGGAAACGTCAGCGAGAACCGTGCGGACCTTGGACGCCGGACGGTGCACGAAGGTGCCGAGCCCGCTCTTCTTCTGGATGAGGTCTTCGCCAGCGAGCAGATCGAGCGCCTGGCGGATTGTGACGCGGGAGACATTGTGCTCCTCGGCCAGCGCGAACTCACCTGGCAGCCGCTCGCCGTCCGCAAGCTCGCCGGAAGCGATCTTGTCCTTCAGCAGCAGGTAGATCCGTCGTGCCTTCAATGGCTCGGACGCGGTGCGCAAGGCGGGAAGTCCCGTGGTGGCAGAGCTATCTTGCTTTCAATACAGTAGGTGTATAGAAAATATGACAGCTTCGGTCAACCAGCTCCAGCGCCCGTTATCGCAGCAAGGATCAAGCCATGGGTGGCTCTCAGGGAGGATCGCGCGATTTGTCGCAGCATCAGCCATATGCAAGGGCGATGAGCCCGCTCGACGTCGGCCCCCTGCGCTTTCGCAACCGCATCTTCGTTCCCGCCCACACCACGAATTTCGGGGAGAACCACCTGCCGAGCGCGCAACACCTCGCCTATCATCGCGCCCGCGCGCGCGGCGGCGTCGGCGCCATCATCTTCGAATCCATCCGCGTGCACGCCAACTCGCTCGGCCGGCCACAAGCGGTGTGCGGCTTCGATCCCGCCTGCATCGATCCGTTCCGCCGCATCGTCGAGGCAGTGAAGGCCGAGGGCGCCTTCATGCTCGGCCAGATCATCCATCTCGGACGACAGGTCGAAGGCGATTTCGAACGCACGGTGTCCTGGGGCGCCTCGCCGATCCCGTGGTCGATCTCGGCGCTGCCGCCGCGACCGATGGACGAGTTCGACATGGAGCAGGTGATCGAAGGGCATCTCGTCACCGCGCGCAATCTCGTTGCCGCCGGCTTCGACGGAGTCGAGTTGCAGATGGCGCATGGGCATCTGCTTCAGCAGTTCATGTCGCCGCTCTCCAACAAGCGGGATGATGAGTATGGCGGCATCCTCGAGAACCGCCTGCGCTTCCCCGCACGCGTGCTCGCGGCGTTGCGCGCTGAGCTGGGCAATAACGTCTGTCTCGGCATCCGCATCAGCGGCGATGAGTACGCCGACGGCGGGCTAGAGATCGACGAGGCCGAACGCATCGTGCCGATGTTGGCGCGGCAGACGCGGATCGATTTCGTGAACGTGTCGCATTCGGCCTATGTCGCGAGCTACTCGCTGGCGACGCAGATGGCCGACATGGCGTTCGATCCTGCGCCGTTCAGGACCCTGCCCGCGCGCATTCGCCGTGAGTTGCGGACGCAGGGATTTGAGACGCCCGTGTTTGCCGTGTGTCGGTTTACAGGGTTGGATGAAGCCGATGCGATGATCGCAGCCGGCCACGCCGACGCCGTCGGCATGGCGCGCGCGCATCTCGCCGAACCGGCGATCGTGCGGAAATCGATCGAGGGACGAACGCACGAGATCCGCAGCTGCATCGGCTGCAACCAGGGCTGCGCCGGCATGCTCGAGCGGAACCTGCCGATCCGCTGCCTGATCAATCCAATCGCCGGATTGGAAGCGACATTCGAGGAGCCGGAGATGCTGCCGCGCGCGGCGCGCCAGCGCGTTCTCGTCATCGGCGGCGGTCCCGCTGGATTGGAGGCTGCGCGCGTCGCTGCTGCACTCGGCCACGACGTGACGCTGTGGGAGCGCAGCGATCAGCTCGGCGGGCAGCTGCGCACGGCATGGCTGATGCCGAAGCGCGCGAATTTCAAGGCATTCGTCGAATTCCAGGCCGCGGCGCTGACGCATCTCGGGGTGACGATCGTCTTCAACAAGAACGCAGACGCTGCTGAGATCACGGGCTTCGCCGCCGATCGCATCGTGCTGGCGACGGGCTCGACGACGACGGCATTGCCGATTGCGGGCGGCGGGCCCGTGTTCACTCTGCCCGACGCGCTCCATCAGCCGGACCAGCTCGGCGCATCGGTCGCTGTGTTCGACCGCACCGGCGAATGGGCCACCCTTTCGGCGCTGGAGCATTTCGCCGATCTCGGCAAGGCCGTGACGCTGTTCGTTCCGGCGACGAGCTATGCCTGGCGCACCACGATCTATTCGACGCTCGCCAACAGCCGGCGGCTGCGCGAGCGCAAGGTTCGGATCGCAACCTTGCGCGCCGTTCGCTCGTATGACGGCGAGACCCTGGAGGTCGAGGATCTCTCGACCGGCGACATCGAGCGCCTGACCGGGTTCTCCGCGCTGGTCGCCGTCGATCACAACAGCACGGATCAGTCGCTCTATCTCGCCCTGCGGCGTGCCGGATTGCCGGTGATGCAGGTCGGCGACAACAATGCGCCACGTACGGCGCTGGAGGCCGTCTACCAGGGCCACATGGCGGCCCGGGCCCCCTTCCCTGCGACGGCCGGACACACGACATGACCTGGTGCGTCGATGATGCGATCAACTGAGGACGTTCGGGAATGACGGGAACAGGGCAGCCGCGAACGCTGTTCGACAAGGTCTGGGATGCGCATGTGGTGACGCGCCGCGAAGATGGCGCGGAGCTGCTGTTCATCGACCGCCACCTCGTGCACGAGGGCTCGTTCCATGCCTTCAACAAGCTCAAGGAGAAGCGCGCGAAGGTGCGCCGACCGGATCTGACGATCGGCGTCGCCGATCACTACGTGCCGACCCGCACCCGCATCCTGAGCGAGATCGCGCCTGAGGTCGCCGGCATGATCCGGCAGCTCGACGACAATTGCCGCGCCAACGGCATTCGCATCTTCGGCTTCGACGATCCGCGCCAGGGCATCGTGCACGTCGTCGGCCCCGAGCAGGGGCTGACTTTGCCCGGCCTCACGATGGTCTGCGGCGACAGCCACACCTCGACGCATGGTGCGTTCGGCGCGCTGGCCTTCGGCATCGGCGCCTCCGAGGTGGCGCACGTCCTGCTGACGCAGAGCCTGTGGCAGAAGAAGCCGAAGCGCATGCGTATCACGGTCGACGGCGACACCGCGCCGGGCATCACCGCCAAGGACATCGCGCTCTCGATCATCGCCGCGATTGGCGCCGACGGCGCGCAGGGGCATGCGATCGAATATGCGGGAAGGGCGATCCGCGCTTTGTCGATGGAAGGTCGGCTGACGCTCTGCAACCTCTCGATCGAGAGCGGCGCGCGCTGCGGCATGATTGCGCCGGATGAGACCACCTTCGCCTATGTGACGGGACGGCCATTCGCGCCCGGAGGCGATGTGCTCGATCGCGCCATCGCGGCGTGGCGAGAGCTCGCAAGCGACGCCGACGCGGCGTTCGATCGCGCGATCCTGATCGATGGCAGGGATATCGCGCCAACCGTGACCTGGGGCATCAGCCCGGAGGATGCGCTGCCGATCACAGCTTCGGTGCCCGATCCCGCTGCAACAGACGACGCTTCGCGCGCGAGCCATATCCGCGAGGCGATCGACTACATGGGGCTGAGACCGGGCCAGGCGCTCGAGACCATCCAGATCGACCGCGTCTTCATCGGCTCCTGCACCAACAGCCGCATCGAGGATCTGCGCGCGGCCGCCAGCGTTCTCGCCGGCCGCAAGGCGCGCGTCCCCGGCCTGGTGTCGCCCGGCTCGCACCTCGTCAAGCAGCAGGCCGAGCAGGAAGGCCTCGACCGCATCTTCATCGACGCCGGTCTCGACTGGGTCGGCGCGGGCTGCTCGATGTGCGTCGGCATGAACGGCGACCTGGTGCCTGCGGGCGAGCGCTGCGCCTCGACCACCAACCGCAACTTCAAGGGCCGCCAGGGACCCGGCGCGCGCACGCATCTGATGTCGCCGGCGATGGCCGCGGCCGCGGCGGTCACCGGCCGTCTGACCGACGTGCGCCCGCTGCTGAGGAGCGATGCATGACCCCGTTCGGCATCCTCACGGCATCAGCCTGCGCGCTGCCGCTCGCCAGCATCGACACCGATCAGTTGATCCCGGCGCGCTTCATGAAGCGTTCGCGTGCCGATGGCTACGGACAGTACCTGCTCCACGATATGCGCTTCGACGAGACCGGCCAGAAGCGGCCCGATTTCCCGCTCAATGCCGCGAGCGCGGCCGACGCCGAGGTGCTGGTCGCACGCCGCAATTTCGGCGCGGGGTCGTCGCGCGAGGCAGCGGTCTATGCGCTGGTCGATTTCGGCTTCCGCTGCGTGATCGCGCCGAGCTTCGGCGACATCTTCGCATCGAATGCCGTGAACAACGGATTGTTGCCGGCGAAAGTGAGCGAGGCCGACGCGGAAGAGATTTTGGCGCTGCTGCAGTCGTCGGCCACGACCATCACGGTCGATCTTCACGACGGTCTGATCCGATTAGGTAACCGCACGTTCACCTTCTCGATCGATCCGATCTGGCGCACCAAGCTGCTGAACGGCTGGGACGACCTCGACCTCACGGCCTCGCTGACCGGAGATATCGCCCGCTTCGAGCAGCAAGATGCCGGCGCCCGGCCCTGGATCCAGCTCCAGGACGGCAGCGATTGACCTGCCCGAGCTCCCAAAGAAAGAAGCCGCCCGCACAGGAGTGCAGGCGGCCCAAGTCCAGGGAGGAAACGCCCCAAGAAGGGCTGGATTTGGTGTACTCGATCAACTGAGTCGCGGGTATCCGGATGATACCGGAGGTTGCGATCCGGTTGACGAGTTCCCGACCCAGCCCGAGATACCGATGATCAGGCCGCCTGCCGCTCCTCGTGCTGGACGAACTGCAGCGTGACCTTCTCGACATTGGAATCGACCCACTCCGCCATCCGCTCCTCCTCCTGCAGCGACTGCTGCAGCGGACCTCGGGCTTCCTCGACGCCGGCGGCCCCGCAGAGCGCCAGCAGCGACTTGTAGGCGGCGATCTCGAAATTCTCGAAGGCGTTGTTGGCGAAGGTGTTCTTCAGGATCTCGTCGCCCGACATCGCGTGTCCCATGGCCATCAGATTGGCCATCCCAGACTGCATCGTATCCTTGAGCGTCGAGCTGCTCTCACCGCAGGCGCTCAGGCACTGCTCCAGCCGCTTCAGCTGCTCGTTGGTTTCCTGCAGATGCGTCTGCAGCTTCGCCTTGACCTCCGGGTAGTCGTCCATCCGCTCGGACTGCCGCTCCATCAGCTCCCGAGCCTGGACTTCCATGGCATGGGCGTTGCGGAGGCCGAGAATGAAGATGTCCCGCGCTTTGTTGCTCATGTCTCGCGTTCCTGTGTGTATCAGGCGAAAGCGCCGTTGATGTCCGCACAACAGGCCGCCGGGGCCGAATGTTCCTAACAGCTCCGCTTCCTCGTTGTCGCACCACATGCGCCCGCTCGAACGGTTGGAACGCCTCACGCGCGGCATCGTTCGCCTCTCACACATGAGGAGGATGTGATGACGGAGCAGCAGAGGCAAGGACAGCAGAGCCTATTCGACAAGGAGCCGGCCGAGGGATCTCGCGAGACCATCGACAAGCAGCTGAAGCAGCAGGAGCAGAAATCGTCCCACGGCACGGCAGACCCGGTCACGGCTCCAAAGGAGCGCGAGTCCTGACCAGGACTGACGCAGCTGGCCATCGCCAGCCGATCACCGCCACATCGTCGGCGTGACGAGGCGAGCTTTCTCACAACGCTCGACATCGTCGTGATCACGATCATCGGTCACGATCGTGCCCCTCGTAGCAGGATCAATCGCGGGGGATCTGTCGAGCGTGATCTCGGGCGCTATCGTGACGGCCGCGGCGCTCTCCGGCTCGCTGTGCGCGCCGGCTGCGATGGAACTCGTCTGTTCACGCGGATTGTCAACGGGGTCGTGCATCTGCCAGCTCCGAGCCCTGAAGCGACGGTACCTAATCCTTATCGAGATTAGACGATATCAACTGCGTTAATCCATGCGCGATGTGGCCGCGCACGATCGATCCGGACCGCCTCGCCAGGGAACGCGGGCTCAATGCCATCGTTTCGTGGCCGCGCGATGACCACATCCGCGGCGCAAAAAATCGTGATGGACGATTTCCGCGCTAGCCACGGTTCGCGCCGACCCGGTCGAGCAGCGCCGCTCCGGTGCGGATGCCGTTGTAGAAGCAATCGATCGTCATGTTCTCATTCGGCGCGTGGTTGGCCTCGTCGGCATTGGCGTAGGGAACGACGAAAGCGGGCACGCCAAGGATCTTGGTGAAGACGTAGTCGGGCAGGCTGCCACCAGTGCAGGGGAATTCGAGCGGCGTCACCCCCTGCGCCAGCGCGATGGCATCGCGGATGATCGCGGCGAATGGCGAATCGAGTGGCACGCGCGACGGCAGCATCCCCCCGCGCGGGATGAACTCGACCTCCGGCGCATGCTTTTTCACATGCGCCTCGACCTTGGCCAGCACGTCACCCGGCGTCATCGCCTCGACCAGGCGGATGTCGCGCTTCACGAACGCCTCGCAAGGAAGGACAGTCTTGCTGCCCGGTCCGCCATAACCGCCATGAAAGCCGTTGATGGTCAGCGTCGGATGGAACATCAGCCTTTCGTAGTAGCCGCGCCCGGCCGGCGCATCGAGCCGACTGAGGCCGAGACTCGCCTTGGCGGCGTCGAGATCGAGCGGCAGGCGCTTCACCGCGGCGACATCCAGCTCGCTTGGCGGTACGATCGCATCGTGCAGGCCCTCGATCGTGATCTCACCCGCGGCATTCTTCATCGTCCCGAGCAGATGCACCAACGTCCAGATCGGATTCGGCACGACGCCGCCGAGATTGCCGGAATGCACGTCACGATTCGCATGCCGGGCGCGCAGCTCGAACGAGCACATGCCCCGCACGCCATAGGTCATCGTCGGACGTCCGGAGGGATGCATCGGGCCATCGGCCGTGACGACGAAATCCGCCTTCAGCCGGTCGCGATGCGCGGCGACGAAGTCGGCGATGCGCGGACTTCCGATCTCCTCCTCGCCCTCGAGCAGGAACGTGACGTTGCAGGGCAGCTCGCCATGCACCCTGAGATGGGATTCGATCGCCATCAGCTGCGCAAAATGCTGGCCCTTGTTGTCGCCGATGCCGCGCGCATAGATCCGGCCGTCGCGGATGGTCGGCTCGAACGGCGGGCTCAGCCACAGATCGAGTGGGTCCGGCGGCTGCACGTCGTAATGGCCATAGAGCAGCACGGTCGGCGCACCGGGTTTCTTGTGCCAGCGCCCCAGCACCATCGGATGGCCCGCCGTCGGCACCGTCTCGGCCTCGAGCCCGATTTCTCGTAGCATCTGCACCAGCAGCGCGGCCACCTCGGTGATGCCGATATTGTGCGCGCTGATCGAGGGATGGCGCACGTAGTCCATCACGCGGGCGAGAAAGTCCTGTTTGTGGCTGTCGATATGAGCGAACACCGCATCCAGGCCGGACGACGGAAATGGGCTGCGCGCATCGTTCATGCGGTCGGCTTCCCCAATCGAGATTGGCGATGAGAGCCGCCATGTTCGGTCGGATTCGCCCGGAAAGCAAATGACGCGCGGAGCCCCGCGCGTCATCAAAAGAGCAATCGTCTGATGCGGTGCTCAGCCCTTGACCGCGGTGATCACGATCTCGATCAGTGCGCCGCCGCCGAGATCGGAGACGCCGACGGTGGCGCGGACCGGCAGATCGTCGCCGAAGAACTCGGTCCAGGCCGCATCCATCTCCTTCTTCTTCGACAGGTCCGTGACGAAGATCTGGCCGGAGACGACGCGCGACTTGTCGGTGCCGGCTTCCTTGAGGAAGCCGGCGATCTTGCCGAGGATGTTGCGGGTCTGCTCGCCCATCGACACCGAGGTATCGTCGGCGATGGTGCCACCGATGAAGACGAAGCCGTTGGCCTCGACGATGCGGTGATGAATGGCTGAGCGGATCTTGCGGGTGATGGTCATGCTGTCCTCATGCTGTTGCTGATGGAGTGGTGTTGCGGAAGCGCTCGATGCTGAGGCCGCCGATGCGGGTCTGTGTGCCGCCATGGACGATCAGCTCGGCCATGACCGCGCCGGCGCCGGGTCCGAGCTGGAAGCCATGCGCCGAGAAGCCGAACTGATGATACAATCCTTCGTGCAGCGCGCTCGGACCGAACACCGGGATGTCGTCGCGCATGCGCGCCTCGATGCCGGCCCAGGCCCGGGTGATGGTGGCGCTGCGCATCACCTCGAACAGCTCCGCGACCGTGCGCGCGCTCTCGGACAGCTTGCGCCAATCGAGCACGGTCTCGTTGCGGTCCTGATCGGGCGTGGCGAGATGTCCGCCGCCGATCAGCACCGTGCCGTTGGGGAACTGCTTGAACGACAGCTTGCGGCCGCGCAGGATCACGACGGGATCGATGAAATGCGCCACCGGCGAGGTGATCATCAGCATCGGCGCGATCGTCTCGACCGGCACCGGCTCGCCGAGCTGCGCCGCGATCCGCCCCGCCCAGGCGCCGGCGGCGTTGACCAGCACAGGCGCCGCGAAGGTCTCCGCGCCGACGTCGACATGCCATAAGCCCTGCTCTTTGCGGACGTTCGTCGCGGCGACGCCCTCGCGGAGGATCGCGCCGAGCTGCTCCGCCTTGCGGCGGAACGCGGTCGTGGTCCGCGCCGGCTGCGCCGCGCCGTCACGGCGCGACACCACCCCGCCCGGACAACTCTCCGCCACCGCCGGCACGAGCCGGCGCAGCTCGGTGCCGTCAATCAGCTCCTCATGGTTGAAGCCCTGCGCGTTGAGATCGGCGACGCGGGCGCGGCAGGCATCGAGCTCGGCATCAGTCTCCGCGACGAGAACCTGGCCATGGCTCTCGAAGCCGCAATCATCATCGACGAGATCGCCGATCGTCTCCCAGATGCCCATCGAGCGGATCGACAGCGGAATCTCCGCGACGTCGCGCGCGAGCTGACGCACGCCGCCGGCATTGACGCCGGAGGCGTGACGCCCCGCATAATCCTTCTCGATCAGCACCGGCTTGAGGCCGGCGAGACAGAGATGCAGCGCCGTCGAGCAGCCGTGGATGCCGCCACCGACAATGATGGCATCCTCTTGCCTGATCATCCGCGCACCACGGCTTTGGTGGCCTCGTCGTCCTTCGGCAGGCTCGCGAGCTCCGACAGCATGATCGGCTTCACCGGCGCGCGCAGCCGATAATAGCCGATCTCCTGAGGGCTCTTGCCGCGCGCCTCCGCCATCAGCTCGGTGACGGTGAGGCCGCACAGCCGGCCCTGGCACGGCCCCATGCCGGTGCGGCGATAGGCCTTGAGCTGGTTCGGCCCAGTCGCGCCGATCGCCACAGAATCGAGCACGTCCTTGGCGGTGATCTCCTCGCAGCGGCAGACGATGGTGTCGCCTTGCGGCATGCGGAACTGCTTTGCGGGCTGGAACAGCACATCAAGAAAGGCGCGGCCGCGCTCGGCGCGCGCCATCTCCGCAGACAGATCGATGATCTCCGCCTGCGGCCGCAGTTCCTTGATAGCGTCGCCTGCCGCGCGTCGGCCGCGCACGACGGCCGCCTGCGCCCCGCCGATGCCGGCGCCGTCGCCAGCAATGGCAATGCCGGGAATGGAGCTGTTGCCGAAAGCGTCCAGAACAGGAGTCCAGCACAGCTGCAGCTCATTCCAACGATGTTCGACACCGGCAGCCATTGCCAGATTGACGTTGGGCACCACGCCTTGGTGCAGCAGCAAGAGCTCTGCGGGCAGCGTCTCGCGCTTGCCGCCGGCGACATAGGTCACGCTCTCGAGCTTGCCGTCGCCTGCGGCAGCCAGTTCGGTGACGCCGCTGATGACGCGCACCTTGGCGCGCACCTCGCGCATCATCGCAAGCCCCTTGCCGAAATAGGGCGAAGTCAGGAATGCAAGCGCATGAGGCAGCGCCGCGATGTAGTTGGCGCGGGGGGTCGTGTCGAGCACGCGATCGATACGGCCGCCGAGGCGCAGGATCTGCGCGGCGAGCAGCCACAGCAGCGGCCCCTGCCCCGCAAGCACCGTCGGGCAGTCCGGCACCAGGCCCGAGGATTTCAGCATCGTCTGCGCCGCGCCGGCCGTCATCACGCCGGGCAAGGTCCAACCCGGAATCGGAAACGGCCGCTCCTGCGCGCCGGTCGCGATGATGACGCGCTTGGCCTTGATGAAGGCCGAGCCGCCGCCCACGGAGACGCCGATCTCGAGATTGCGGTCGAGGCTCCACACCGTGGCGCGGTGAATGATCTCGGCGCCGCTGTCGCGCGCCGCCTTGGCGATCTCGGCACCGGACCAGTAGTCCGCGCCAAGCAGCACCTCGCTCTTCACAGGCGTCGAACTGATCGCGCGCCAGACTTGGCCGCCGGGACCGGCGTTCTCGTCGAGCAGCAGCGTCGAGAGACCGGCATCGGCGGTCATCGTCGTCGCGGCAAGGCCGGCGGGACCGGCGCCGATCACCACGACGTCGTATCGATCATGTTTCGGCGCGGCGCTCATTTGCCGATCTCCCGCTTGCCCTTCTGGATTTCGATCTGCATGCCCTCGGCCACCGGCACGAGGCATCCCTGGCGGTTGCCGACACCATCGATGGTCACAAGGCAATCGAAGCACACGCCCATCATGCAATAAGGCAGCCGCTTCGCGCCGCTCACTGCGGTCGCGCGGCGGACGTCGAGGCCGGAGGCGAGCAGCGCCGCCGACACCGTGTCGCCTTCGCGCGCAGTGATTGCGCGGCCCTCGACATGGATGGTCACCGATGCCCTCGCATCACCCTCTGCTCGTTTGAACATCGTCGTCTCCATGGCGCCTCGCGCCGTCATGTCAGTAGTAGCCACTGCCACCTACTCCTGCCGCATTCTCGAAACGCTTCGCCGTGAACGCGCCGACCAGCTCCGGCTCCAGCGCGCCCTCCTTCACCATGCGCGCAATCTCGAAGGCGTGGTTGGCGGCGAGCGTCACGCCGGAATGGCAGCAGGCGACGAAGGCGCCGGGATGGGTTTGCGATTGCTCGTAGATCGGAAAGCCGTCCTTCGGCATCACGCGGATGCCGCTCCAGCTCCTGACGACGTTAAGCCGCGCCAGATGCGGAAACGTGCGCTGGGCGCGATCGGACATCACGGCATTGATCGGGTGGTTCTGCACGCGATCGTCGAGCTCATCCTCCTTGCTGTCCCCGATCATGACCGTGCCCTCGTCGGTCTGGCGAATCGTGGTCAGCGGATGCGGCAGGAACGGCATGGTGCGCTCGGTCACGACGATCTGTCCGCGGGTCGGGCCCATCGGCGCCGACAGCCCCACCATCGGCGCCAGCGTCTCATTGGCATTGCCCGCCGCGAGCACGACTTTCGCTGCGCGGATCTCGCCCTGCGCCGTCGTGAGCCTGAACTCATCGCCGTCGCGCGTGATCGCGCTCACCGCGCGCTCCGGCAGATAGTCGACGCCGAACCGCTTCATGCCGGCATGCAGCGCCCGAAAGGTGCGCAGCGAATTCACGTGTCCATCATAAGGGCAGAAGCTGCCGCCGGAGACCTCCGGGCCGATCAGCGGCAGCATCTTCTTCACCTCAGTCGCGGACATCATCTCCATCTGATAGTCGGCAGCACCGACCTGGTTGTGCATGCGCGCGACGAGCTGCGTCCGCTGCTCGTACTCGGCCTCGCCCAAAGTAAGATGAAAGCCGCCATTCTGCTGCAGCACCACGTCGAGCCCGGTCTGCGCCTTCAGCTCTTCGGCGAGCTTCGGCCACGCCTTGGAGCCGCGCACAGTCCAGCCGGTATAGGCCGGCATGCCCAAGCCCTTGCTCTGCACCCACACCAACGCGAAATTGGCGCGGGACGCGCGCTTGGCGATGTCGCCCTCATCGAGCACGGCGACGCGCTGGCCGAGCCGGCCCAATCCCCAGGCGATCGCGGAGCCGAGCAGGCCGCCGCCGACGACGGCGACGTCATAGTCTTTCATCATTATGTCTCCTATCGTCCGGCGTCGCCGCCTTTTGCGGTCAGCACGCGGTCGAGCCCGTACAGGCGATCGAGCAGGATCAGGACGGTCATGGTGATGGCGATGACGCTGGCCGACACCGACGTCACCAGCGGATCGATGTTGTCCTGGATGTAGAGGAACATCCGCACTGGCAAGGTCTCGGTGCCGGGCGTCGCCAGGAACACGGTCATGGTCAGGTCGTCGAATGACTGGATGAAGGCGAGCATCCAGCCACTGACGATGCCGGGAAGGATCGCCGGCAAGGTGACGCGGCGAAACATGGTCCAGCCGTCGGCGCCGAGCGAGATCGCGGCCATCTCGACCGAGCGGTCCATGCCGGTCGCGGAGGCCAGCGTCAGCCGCAATGCGAACGGAAACACGACCACGACATGGGCAATCACCAGCGCGACGAAGGTGCCGCCGATGCCGACCGCGGTGAAGAAGCGCAGGAAGGCGATGCCGAGCACGACGTGCGGGATCATCAATGGCGACAGGAACAGCGCCGATAACGCATCACGGCCGCGGAAGCGATAGCGGCTGAGCGCCAGCGCGGCCGGCACCGCGAATAAGAGCGCGATGCAGGACGACAGCGCGCCGAGCCACAGGCTGACGCCGAAGGCGTGGACGAATTCCGGATAGTTGACGAGCGCCCTGAACCAGCGCAGCGAGAACTGCGTGATCGGGATCGAGAGAAACCCTTCCGGCGTGAACGCGACCCAGCACACGACCAGGATCGGCGCCACCATGAACACGACGAACAGCGTGTGGAAGATCAATGCGACAGGACCATTCCGGCTCATCGGAACATCTCCTGGTAGCGGCGCTCGATCAGCGCGTTGGAGCCGACCACGATCAGGACCAGCGCGATCAGCAGCAGCACCGCGACCGCCGCGCCAAGCGGCCAGTTCAGCGTGTTGAGAAACTCGTCATAGGCCAGCGTCGCCGCGACCTTCAGCCTGCGGCCGCCGATGATCGCCGGCGTCGCGAAGGCGCTGGCCGACAGCGAGAACACGATGATCGCGCCGGACAGCACGCCCGGCATGATCTGCGGCAGCACGATACGGCGGACGACCGTGAGCGAGCCGGCGCCGAGAGACAGCGCGGCGTTCTCGACCTGCGGATCGAGCCGCTGCAGAGCGGTCCAGACCGCGAGCACCATGAACGGCATCATCGCATGCGCCAGCGCGATGATCATGCCAGTCTCGGTAAACATGAAACGCACCGGGGAGTCGATCAGGCCTGATGTCATCAGGAGCTTGTTGGCGAGGCCGTTGTTGCCGCCGAACAGGAGCGCCCAGCCGAGCGTACGCGCCACCACCGAGATCAGCAGCGGGCCGATGATCACCAGCAGGAACAGCCCTTTCCACGGTCCCTGCATGCGGTTGAGAATGTATGCCTCGGGCACGCCGAACACCGCCGTGATCAAGGTCGCGAGCAGGGCGACGCGGAAGGTGCGCCAGAACATTTCCAGGTAGTAGGGATCGTCGACGATCTCCATCCAGTTCTTGAGGATGAAGACCGGCTCGATGCCCTTGTACTGCCCCCAATCGTGGAACGACAGCATCACCGTCATCGCGAGCGGGATCACGACGACGCCGATGAACAGCATCAGCGCGGGTAGCGCCAGCGACAGGCCCGCGCGCGCGTCGGACGTATCGGCGGTGGCGCTCATGCGGCGGCTCGCGCGGCCCGCAGGCTCATGTCGGAGGCCTGCCAGCTGAGATGCACCGCGGCGCCCTGCTCCGGCTGCGGCTGCCCGTCATTCTGCCGGATCACGATCGCGGGTCCGCACTCGGTGTCGCACTGGAATAGCCAATGATTGCCCTGGAAGATGCGGCTCGCAATGCGGCCTGCAAGACCGGCATCGCCGAAGCTGATGCGCTCGGGTCGCACGCTGAGCGTGACCGGCCCCGACAGGCCGGCCGGCGCCGGCGCGCTCCAGGAGCCGGCGAGCAGCCTGGCTTGACCTGCCGTGCGATCCACCTGTGCTGCAAACTCGTTGGTCTTGCCGAGGAATTGCGCGACGAAGGCCGAGGCCGGCTGCTCGTAGACTTGCTGTGGCGTGCCGATCTGCTCGATCCGGCCCTTGCTCATCACGACGATGCGATCGGACAGCGACATCGCCTCGATCTGGTCGTGAGTCACAAGGATGGTGGTGGTGCCCAGATTGCGCTGGATCTGGCGCAGCTCGATCTGCATGTCCTCGCGCAGCCGCGCATCGAGATTGGACAAGGGCTCGTCGAGCAGCAGCACGCTCGGGCGGATCACCAGCGCCCGCGCCAGCGCGACACGCTGCTGCTGGCCGCCGGACATGCGGCGCGGATGACGGTCCTCATAGCCGGCGAGGCCGACAAGCGTGAGCGCAGCGCGCACCCGCTCCTCGCGCTCGCTGCGCGCGACGTTGCGCATCTCCAGGCCGAAGGCGACGTTCTCGGCCGCCGTCATGTGCGGAAACAGCGCGTAGCTCTGAAACACGATGCCGAGGCCGCGCTTGGCCGGCGGCACCGCGACGAGGTCCTTGCCTTCGAGCCGGATCGTGCCATGCGACGGATCGAGAAAGCCCGCGATCATCTGCAAGGTCGTCGTCTTGCCGCAGCCGGACGGCCCGAGGAACGAGATGAACTCGCCCTTGGTGACGGTCAGGCTGAACTCTTCGACGGCGGTGTTGGGGCCGAAGGATTTGCCGACACGGTCGAGCTCGAGGAAGGACATTTGGTGGATCCGGAACTAATAAATCGGCGGACTCAGGTGGAATGCATTGCGCTGGTCTTCACCTAGCCCCGCTCTTGTCCGCCGTAGCTCCAAGAGCGAAGGCGTATGCGGGGAGAGGTCGGATCGCTTCGGCAGATGCGATGCGGGTGAGGGGGTACAGGTCCAACCGCGGACACTTCCCGCCCGGGTTGCCCCTCACCCCGCCCCTCTCCCCGCAAAGAGCGGGGATAGGGAGAGCACCGCTGCCGGGGAGAGAGCCAACAACAGCAAACTCTGGCTCAGCGTTCGACTTCGCGATTCCAGCGCTTGGTCCATTCCTCGCGCTTCTCGTTGACCACGGCCCAATCCGGCGCATAGACCTTGGCGGCGCGCTCGCCGATCGGGGCCATGGCGCCGACACCCTCGGGGACGACGACCGACTTCACCACCGGGCCGTAGCCATATTCCTTCAGCATCGTGAGCTGGATCTTCGGATCGAGCAGCAGCTTGATGAAGCTCGAGGCCAGCGGCGAGACCGAAGGCTTGGCAATCGGGCACGCCGTCGTGAGAAGGCTGACGGCGCCCTCTTTCGGATAGACGAAGTCGACGGGGAAACCGGTGTTGGCGAAGCTCTGCACGCGGCCACTGCCCCACACGGCGATGACGGCCTGTCCCGACTGAAACAGCTCGGTCATCTTGCCCGGCGAGGGCTCGTAGGCGAGCACGTTCGGGTTGATGTCTGACTTGAAGATCTTGAACCCGGCATCGACATTGGTCTCGCTGCCGCCGTTCATCTTGGCGAGCATCAAGAGCGCATTAAGTCCGTAGGTGTTGTTGATCGGCGGGATGACCAGCTGCTGCTTGTATTTCGGATCTTTCAGATCATTCCACGAGGTCGGCGCAGCCCAGCCTTTTTCGGCGAACACCTTCTTGTTGTACATCAGACCCGTGGCCACGAGCCCGATGGCGACCGCCTTGTCATCCTTGAAATGCGCGACGTCGAGAAGGTCGCCGGGCAGGCCCGCAACCTTGTCGCAGAAGCCGAGCTGGATCGCCTGGTACATCGGACCGTCATCGAGGATGGCGACGTCGATCTGCTGATTGCCCTTCTGCGCCTGCAGCTTGGCGAGCGTATCGGTGGAGTTGCCGGCGACGTATTCGACCTTGACGCCGTTGGCCTGCTCGAAGGGCGGGATCACCTCCTCGCGGATGGTCTTCTCGAACGAGCCGCCATAGCCCGCGACATACAGGGTCTTCTGCTGAGCCCGGACGTGCGTGCCGCAGGCAAGGACGCCGATGCTGACGGCGGCGAGAAGGTGAAGGCGCTTCATTGGACCGATCTCCTGTTGCCTGAACGCGATGCGGTATTTTGAGACCGCCGGGGAGATCAGGTCGGCGTTGTCACCGCGGCAGCCAGAGCATTCAAGCCCTCAGCCTAAAAAAAAGCCTTCCCTCACCCTTGCCGAAAAAGATCGCAGCGGCCCCTTTGATCGTCCAATGAATAATGGCACCCTCTCCATGCCCAAATATTATGGATGATGGGATCATGGCCCGGATCAACTCGCGGCAGGTCGAAGCCTTCCGGGCGATGATGCTGACCGGCAGCGTCACGGAGGCTGCCAAGCTGATGGCGGTCACGCAGCCGGCGGTGAGCCGGCTGCTGCGCGACTTCCAGGCGCTGCTCAAGATGGAGCTGTTCGAACGTCGCGGCACGGGCTTGGTGCCGACCGCAGCCGCGACGGCGCTGTACATGGAGGTCGAGCGCTCCTTCGTGGGGCTCGATCGCATCACCGCCGCCGCCGAGGAAATCCGCGGCCGCCGCACGGGCACGCTGCGCATCGCTGCCCTGCCGGCGCTGTCAAATGGCTACCTCCCGCGGCTCGCCGGTGGCTTCCTGCAGGAGCGGCCGAATCTCAACCTCGCCTTCTTCGGTGTGATCTCGCCGATCGTGATCGACTGGGTGCTGAACGCGCAATGCGACGTCGGCTTCGCCGAGGTGCCGATCGCCCACGCAGGCCTGCCGAGCGTGAAGCTGCCGGCGCTGCCGCGCGTCGCCGTGCTGCCGGCCGGTCATCGCCTCGCGGCCAAGGAAGCGCTGGCGCCGCGCGATTTCGAGGGCGAGACCTTCATCTCGCTGTCGGCGGGCTCGACGAGTCGTCACCTGGTCGATCAGGTCTTTCACCGCGAGGATATCCAGCGGGTCTTGCGCGTCGAGACGACGCTGTCCGAGATCATGTGCGGGATGGTGTCATCAGGCCTTGGCGTGTCGATCTGCGATCCGTTCACCGCGCGTGAGTTCGACGGCCGCGGCGTCGTGGCGCGACCGTTCACACCGCGTATCGATTTCGAGTTCGCCGCAGTGTTCCCGCCGCAACGCAGCCCCTCGCCGGTGGCGCTCGATCTGGTCGAGACGGTTCGGCGCGCGCTTCATGCGCTCGCCGGACAGAACAATGATTGAGAGGTTCGGGAAGGCTTGGTGGGCGCACTAGGGCTCGAACCTAGGACCCGCTGATTAAGAGTCAGCTGCTCTACCAACTGAGCTATGCGCCCGGATCTTGCATCCGGAGAAAGCCTTCCGCGAGAGCCGGTCGTTTAGCAAAGCGATTCCGGGATGTCCAGCGATCCCTGAGGATTTTTCGGCACTTTCGATGCAGAAAAACCGCCGGCGGGCGGCGGTTTTCCCCAAGTGAAATTTCCAGCGGATTCAGAGGGATCGTTAACCGATCCTCAGAGCCGGCCGGAGTCGTGCTCGTCGTTGGACCAGCCCATGCGATCCATCGGCGGGTGGCCCATCGGACCCGGGCCGAAGCGATTCTCGCCGAAGCGCGGACCATCAGGGCCGCCCTCGCCACGCTCCATCCAGCGGTGATGGCGCGGGCCGTCCGGTCCCATCATGCGGCCCATCGGCCGGGTCAGCATCGACAGCCGGCGCTTCTGGCCATCGTCGAGGGTCTTGTAGAGCGGGTCGGCCGCATCGGCGACCTTCTTCATCGCATCCGCCGTCGCGGCCATGGTGTCGGCACGCTCGCGCAGCCGCGTCACGGGATCTGTGTCCTTGTCCTGCGCATCATCAGCGGCCTTCATCCGCGCGTTGGCGCGGTCGAAGCGCAGCTTGACGAGATCGCGCACCGCGCTCTCGACCGGCGGCCACAGCTTCTCCTGGTCGGCCGACAGCTTCAGCCCGGCGTGGACCGAAGCGATGCGCGCATCGAGCATCGCGGCGCGGTCTTCCGGGTTCATGCGCGCATGATGCATGTGATCATGAAACCAGCCGCGCTGGGCGTAGACCGCAGTCGAGCCGGCGATGGCGAGCACGGCGACAGCGGCAATGGTGAACTTTCTCATGCCAACCTCCTTGGAAAGCCGCATCAGCATGAGCCTGCCGATCTGTGCCTTCAACTTACAGTTTGGACAGAGTGTGCGACCTTACGAAGATGTAATTGCTTCAGATACCTTTCAGTTTTTGCAATTCGGTGTCATTTCGTTGCTGCGTCTCAGAGCATTCCCAGCATGCGCGGCAACCACAGCGAGATTTCCGGCACGTAGGTGACGAGCGCCAGGAAGCCGAGCATCGTGAGCAGCCACGGCATGACAGCGATCGTCAGCTCCGTGATTCCCATCTTGGCGATGCCGGAGGCGACGTAGAGGTTGAGTCCAACAGGCGGATGGCACATGCCGACCTCCATGTTGACCACCATCAGGATGCCGAGGTGCACCGGATGGATGCCGAGCTTGACCGCCACGGGAAACAGGATCGGCGCCATGATCAGCACGATCGAGGTCGCCTCCATGACGTTGCCGGCGAGCAGCAGCAGGATGTTGACGACCAGCAGGAACACGATCCAATTGACGCCGGCCGACGCCATCCAGTTGGCGATCTGCTGCGGGATGTTCTCGTTGGCCATCAGGAACGAGAACAGCACCGCATTGGTGATGATGTAGAGGATCATCGCGCTCATATTGGCCGAGCCGAGCAGCACCTTCGGCACGTCCTTCAGCGACATGTCCCGATAGACGAACACGGCGATGACGAAGGCGTAGACCGCGCTGACCGCGGCCGCTTCCGTCGGCGTGAACTTGCCGGTGTAGATGCCGCCGAGCACGATCACGATCAGCAAGAGGCCCCAGACGCACTTGCGGAACGCGGTGAAGCGCTCCGCCCAGCTGGCGCGCGGCAGCCGCGGATAGTCGTTCTTCCAGGCGCGATAGAAGGTGGTGAAGCCGAGCAGGCTTGCCAGCATCAGGCCGGGGATGACGCCGGCCATGAACAGCTGACCGACCGAGGCCGAGGAGACGCGATGTCCGGCCGGATCGAGCGCGATGCTGCCGCCGGTCGCGACCGAGTAGACCACCATCACGATCGAGGGCGGGATCAGGATGCCCAGGGCACCGGACGTGGTGATGACGCCCGCGCCGAAGCGCTTTGGAAAACCCTGCTTGACCATCGCCGGCAGCATGATCGAGCCGATCGCGATCACCGTCGCTGGCGACGAGCCCGACACCGCCGCGAACAGCGCACAGGCCATCACGCCTGCGAGCCCCAGGCCGCCATACCAATGACCGACCATCGAGGTCGCAAAATTGATCATCCGCCGGGCGACGCCACCATGGGTCAGGAAGTTGCCGGCCAGGATGAAGAACGGGATCGCCATGATCTCGAAATTGTCGATGCCCGTGAACAGCTTCAGCGCGACCGACTCGGTCGGCACGTTGGTCATGAAGAAGACGAAGGAGAGCACGGTGAGGCCGAGCGCGATCGAGATCGGCATGCCCGTCAGCATCAGGAAGATGAGCAGGCTGAAGATCAGGAGGCTGCTCATCGCACGGCCTCCACGCTCGGCGTCTCGATGCCTTCGACCGCCGCGTGATCATGATGCGGCAGCTCGTCGTGGCGGAGGTAGTGCCAGGCGACCTGCAGGAAGCGGAAGCACATCAGATAGGAGCCGAGCGGGATGCAGAGATAGACCAGCCAGCTCGGCAGCTCCATGTCCGGCGTCACCTGGTCGGTCTGCGACAGGCCGTAGACGAACTTCGCGCCCATCGTACCGATGATGGCGGTGAACAGCGCGCCGCACAGCAGGCCGAACAGGATCGTCACCTTGCGCAGCAACGGCCGGAGCATGTTGACGAGGACGTCGACCCCGACATGGATGCCGGTGCGCACGCCGTAGGCGGCGCCGAACTTGGCCATCCACACGAACATGTAGATGCACAGCTCCTGCGCCCAGGACAGGTCGATCGGGAACAGGATCGGATAGAGGAAGGGGATGCCGACCAGATAGCGGTGCAGCACGGCCACGAAGATGATCGAGGTCGCCGCCGCGATCAGGAATGCGATCAGGATCTCCTCGAGCCGATCGAGGATGCGCAACAGGAAGCCCAAGTCCCCTCCCCCCACAATCAAACGTCCGCGACGCGTGATTGCGCCGTCTGCGTGCCTGGGCGCCCCGCCAGGCATATTCGCCGTAACGATGCGCGAGCCGCTGGCCCGCGCATCTCTCGCTCAAGCCGTCAGTTGGTCGTGCCGCGGGTCTCCTTGAGGAATTCGTCGATCAGCGGCTGGCCGACGCGTCCCGCGACATCCTTGTAGACCGGCTGCATCGCCTTGCGCATGGCCTCGTCCTGCGCCGGGGTCAGCTTGACGAGTTCCGACTTGCCGGACTTGCGGATCTCCTCCAGCGCGTCGTCGTTCTCCTTGGCCGACTGGCCGTTGCCGTAGGCGGTGGCTTCCTTCATCGCCTTCTCGCAGGCGGCGCGGATATCAGGCGGCAGGCCATCCCAGAACTTCTTGTTCACGACCACGACGTAGCCGATGTAGCCGTGATTGGTGAGCGTGATGTACTTCTGAACCTCGTGCATCTTCTGGGTATAGATGTTCGAGGGCGTGTTCTCCTGGCCATCGACGACGCCGGTCTGCAGCGCCTGGTAGACTTCGGAGAACGCCATCACCTGCGGGATGGCGCCGAGCGTGCGGAACTGCGCGTCCAGCACCTTCGACGACTGGATGCGGAACTTCAGGCCCTTGTAGTCGGCAGGATCGACCAGCTTCTTGTTGGCGCTCATCTGCTTGAAGCCGTTGTCCCAGTAGGCCAGGCCGATCATCCCCTTCGGCTCCAACAGCTTCAGCAGCTTGGCGCCGAGCGGCCCATCGGTGACCTTCCGCAGAGTGGCGAGGTCGGGCAGGATGTAGGGCAGATCGAACACCTCGAATTCCTTGATGCCGATCGGGCCGAACTTGGAATTCGATGGCGCCAGCATCTGCACGGCGCCGAGCTGCAGCGCCTCGAGCTCTTCCTTGTCCTTGTAGAGCTGCGAGTTCGGGTAGACCTCGACCTTGACCTTGCCGTCGGTGTACTTCTCGGCGAGTTCCTTGAACTTGTCCGCGGCGAGGCCCTTCGGCGTGTTGGACGCCACCACGTGGCTGAACTTGATCACGATCGGATCGGCCGCCAGGGCCGGGCCAGCCAGCGCGAGCACCGCGAGCGAGGCGGCGGTGGCGATCACGTGACGGAACTTGAACTGCTGCAAAGTGTCCTCCCGACGTTTCGGGGGGCATTGCAATGACGCCCCCGCTTTGTATGCCAACGACATTGTTAGCGGGTGCCGACCGAGAATGCCATTGACCGTTAGCAGCAGGGGCGGGCTTCACACGCTGCGATGCAGCAATTCCGCCACCTTCGGTCGTTCCGGGGCGCGCAATGCGCGAACCCGGAACCTCGAGATGATCGGCGTCAGGTACTAACCAATTGCGAGATTCCGGGTTCAGCCGCTTTCGCGGCTGCCCCGGAATGACGTCGTGGGGTCAGCTCGCCGCTGCCGCCGAGGCGCCATGCCCCTGCGCCACATCGCGCTGGCGCTTCATCACCAGCTTGTTCAGCGCGCCGAGATAGGCCTTCGCGGACGCCACCAGCGTGTCGGGATCAGCCGCGCGCGCGGTCATCGAGCGGCCATCCTGCGACAAGCGCACCGACACCTCCGCCTGCGCGTCGGTTCCCTCGGTGACGGCGTGGACCTGATACAGCTCCAGCTTGGCCTCGTGCGGCACCAGCGACTTGATGCAGTTGAAGACCGCATCGACCGGACCGTTGCCCTCGCTCTCCTCGATCTTGGTCACGCCGTCGATGTCGAGCTTCATGGTGGCGCGCTGCGGCCCGCGGGTGCCGGCGATGACGCTCAGCGACAGCAGCTTGATGCGGTCATGGGCGCTCACCATGCCCTCGTCGATCAGCGCCTCGATGTCCTCGTCGTAGATCTGCTTCTTGCGGTCGGCGAGCGCCTTGAAGCGGACGAACGCGTCCTCGACCTGGTTGCTCGACAGCTTGTGGCCCATCTCCTCCAGCTTGTGGACGAAGGCGTGGCGGCCGGAATGCTTGCCCATCACCAGCGAGGTCTGCTTCACGCCGACCGTCTCCGGCAGCATGATCTCGTAGGTCTGCGCGTTCTTCAGCATGCCGTCCTGGTGGATGCCGCTCTCATGCGCGAACGCGTTGCGGCCGACGATGGCCTTGTTGTACTGCACCGGGAACGAGGTCGCCGCCGACACCACCTTCGAGGCGTGGGTCAGCTGCGTGGTGTCGATCTTGTTCCAGAACGGCAGCTTGTCGTTGCGCACGCGCATCGCCATCACGACCTCTTCCAGGGCCGCGTTGCCGGCGCGCTCGCCAATGCCGTTGATGGTGCATTCGATCTGGCGGGCGCCGGCGCGCACACCGGCCATCGAGTTGGCGACCGCCATGCCGAGATCGTTGTGGCAGTGGACGGAGAACACCGCCTTGTCGGAGTTCGGAACCGTCTCGCGCACGCGCTTGAACAGGTCGTAATACTCCTCCGGCACGGCGTAGCCGACGGTGTCCGGAATGTTGATGGTGGTGGCGCCGGCCTTGATCGCGGCCTCGACGCAGCGGCACAGGAAGTCGAACTCGGTGCGGGTGCCGTCCTCCGACGACCATTCGACGTCGTCGGTGTGGTTGCGCGCGCGCGTCACCGAGGAGACGACCAGCTCATAGACCTGCTGCGGGTCCATCTGCAGCTTATACTTCATGTGCACCGGCGAGGTGGACAGGAAGGTGTGGATGCGGCCGCGCTTGGCCGGGCGGATCGCCTCGGCGCAGCGGTCGATGTCCTTGGCGCCGGCGCGCGACAGGCCGCAGATCACCGCGTTCTTCGACCGCTTGGCGATCTCGTTGACGGCCTCGAAGTCACCGTCCGAAGCAATCGGAAAGCCGGCCTCGATGATGTCGACGCCCATGTCGTCCAACATCGCCGCGATATTGAGCTTCTCCTCGAACGTCATGGTGGCGCCGGGGCACTGCTCGCCGTCGCGCAGGGTGGTGTCGAAAATGACGACGCGGTCCTTGTCGGACTGGACGGGATTGGACATTGGCTGTTCCTCGGAGTCTGAAGGTGGTGCGCTTGGCTGTCAGGATCTCTGAACATTGGGCGCTGAAAGGGTGTTTCGGTGTCGAAGCAGCCCCCTGAGTGCCCAGGCGCATCCCGCCCAGCCGGCCCTCAGGGGCAGCTAAGAAGCAGAAGCTCGAGCGCGCCGGCAATCGAGCCAATCAGGAGGCCGCGAGCAGGCGCCAGCGAGGCGAGCGCGATCGACCGGGCGTCTGCCCCGGCGATAGCCTCGATCTCTGCGCTGCGAATCAGCATTGCCAAACCCTTTGCGAAGACACGAAAATGGTGCGGCAAAACCATTGATGGAGTGTTGCCGAGGTGCCTTCGACGGTGCTTTTACCGGGAATGACAGGACCTCGCAACGCCCAATAAGGGTCAGGAGGGGTGACGTATTGGACCTTGCGGCCTCTGTCCCTTCTTCTCTCGCGCCAGGGCGCGCTTCCCTTGCGCAGGAGCCCTGCCGCCGCCCGGTCCTCCGCCGTCATACCCCGCGAAAGCGGGGTATCCAGTACGCCGCGGCCTCTCGGCTGACTCACGACCGCCTCTGGAATACTGGATCGTCCGCCTCCGCGGACGATGACAGCTGTAGGTGAAACACGCTCCCTCCACGGTCATTGCGAGCGAAGCGAAGCAATCCAGAGTCGCGCGTGTGGCCCTGGATTGCTTCGCTTCGCTCGCAATGACGGCGGTGTTTGGCGCACAAACGGAGCCCACCTCTGGATTCATCGACCACTCAAACCGCATCCGCACACACCTCTCCGCTCCCGCGACACCATCGTGCCCGGGCTGATCATCAGCATCGCCCCTCGCCAATCGAGGGTGCAGGGAAGGCCGAGTGTCTGCCGACACCCGCGGCCCCCGTGCGTGAAGAAATGCACGGGGCAGGAACCACAGGTACGGCCAGGACCTCCCGGCCTCCCCTGCGCAACGGCTTTACGGCTTCCTTCGCGCTCTCCTCGGGGACCGGCTGATTGACCCCGTCATCACAGCTACGCGTCAGCGCCGCTGCGACTTGACCTCGGCACCGGGAGGCCAGGACCACACGACTTCGCCGTCCGCAACACGCCGGTCGTCCACCGGCGCCTCACGGCCATCGCTCCCCGCACTCCACGTATCGTGACGACGCGTACGCCCCTCTTCGATGAGGCGGGATGGCGTAGAGAAGCACGTTTTCTGAAAAAAGGAAAGAGGAAATTTCGCCGAATACGAAGATCGAGGGTGTGGTAGCATGACCTCATGACCAACCGCATCTTCGTCCACGGCGTGCCGGACACGCCCGCGATCTGGGGCCCGCTGATCGCGGCGCTCGGCGAGACCGTGGCAGTGCCCGGCCTGCCCGGCTTCGGCAGCGAAGTCGCGGCTGGCTTCGCTTGCACCAAGGATGCCTATGCCGAGTGGCTGGCCGCGTTAATGGAAGCACAGCATGCGGCGTTCGGGCCGCTCGATCTGGTCGGGCATGATTGGGGCGCGCTGCTGGTGCTGCGCGCGGCATCGCTGCGACCGGAACTGGTGCGCTCCTGGGCGGTCGCCGGCGGCGCACTCGATCCCGACTATCGCGGACATCGCATCGCGCGGATCTGGAATACGCCCGTACTCGGCGAGATCTTCATGGCGGGGTCGTCGCAAGCCGCGATGGCACGGATGTTCCGGCAGAGCGGATTGCCATCGGAGCTGGCGGCGCGCGAAGCCGCGGCATGGCAGGCACCGATGCGCCGGGCGATCCTCGCGCTGTATCGCTCGGCCGACGGGCTGCGCTTCAAGGGCGACTGGATCGCGCGGCTCGACAAGCTGCCACGGCAGGGGCTGGTGATCTCGGGCACACAGGACCCGTTTGTGCCGCCCGACACGCTCCGCCGTTTCGCGCAAGCGCACGGCGCGCGGCTTCATATCGAGCCGGAGGCCGGCCACTGGAGCATCGTCGAGCGGCCGCAAAGCATCGCGGCGGCGCTGCGGGCGCATTGGGCGGAGTGAGCACCAGCTCCTTCGAAGACCGCACATAGAGGTGGTTGACGTTCCGCCTTCGTTCACTCACACTCGCCAGGAAACTCGAGGCAAATCCATGACCGCTTTCACTGTCCACGTGTCGGAAGCGACGGCTGCGAAGCTCGATGAGCTGGCGGAGAAGCTCGGCCGGCCAAGCTCCGATGTTGCTGCGCGCGCGATCGAGGAATTGGTGGAGCGAGAAGCCTGGCAACTTGCCGAGATCGAGGCCGGGCTGGCCGAAGCTGAGCGCGGAGACTTCGCGAGCGACGCGAAAGTGGCGCATGTAATCGCAAAGTATGTGACCCCCGCTCGTCAGGGATGAGCCGGCGCAAAACTCGTTGGAGCAGGCGAGCGCTCAGTCGCCTCGATCAGATCGGCACGTACATTGCCGAGAACGACCCTGCCGCAGCTGCGCGTGTCGTGGCGCGTATCGTTCTTGCCGTCGATTCCCTTGTCGAGCATCCCGCTAAGGGCCGGCCAGGACGCATCAACGGCACTCGCGAACTCGTTCTCACAGACCTTCCATACATTGTCGCCTATCGCGTGACACATAGAAGCATCGAGGTTCTTTCGGTCCTGCACGCAGCACAGAAGTGGCCGGACGAGCTCTAAAGCGTCCGGCGGATGAGCGCGGTGTGGCACGCAGCTACAGACCGCGGCTGCGACGTGCACTTCGTCCTTCACACAACCTTGATGGATCGCGGTCTTTTGATACCGTATTCTGGAGGTCGCTCATCGAGGACATTCGACATGGCGCAACTTAAGACCAGCCTCTTCTTGTTCTCGGCCTTGCTGATAGCCCGGCTGTTCACCGGCGCCGCCTTCGCCGAGGACGCCAGCCCGGCCCCCTTCCCCCATCCCGACTGGACGGCCGCCACGCCCGAGGACGAAGGCATGGACTCCGCGGCGCTGACGAAACTCGTCGCGATGGGCAAGGCGATGCGGTTCGACAGCCTGCTGATCGCGCGCCACGGCAAGGTCGTGCTCGATGCATCCTACGCGCCCTACAATGCCGACGAGCCGCACATCATCAATTCCTCGACCAAGGCGGTGGTCGCCACGCTCATCGCGATGCTGCTCCAGGACGGCGTGCTCGACAGCCTCGATCACCCGGTGCTCGACTTCTTCAAGGATCGCAAGATCGCCAATGTCGACGCGCGCAAGCAGGCGCTCACGGTGCAGCATTTGCTCAACATGACCTCCGGATTCGACTGGGACGAAGGCTATGATGGCGGAGCCGAGACATCGCTCTATGAGATGGGCCGGAGCCCCGACTGGGTGCAGTACGTCCTCGACCGTCCCATGGCGCATGCGCCCGGGGAGACGTTCTACTACAACAGCGGCAACTCGCATCTGCTCTCCGCGATCGTGACCAAGCTCACCGGCAAGAGCGCCGAGGACTTCGCGCAGGAGAGGCTGTTCGGGCCGCTCGGGATCACCGAGCACGGCTGGTTCAAGGATGCCAAGGGGATTTCCAGCGGCGGCTTCGGGCTGGCGCTGAAGCCGCGCGACATGGCGAAGATCGGCTACCTCTATCTGCGCCGCGGCCGCTGGGGCGAACAGCAATTGCTGCCGCCCGGCTGGATCGAGGCCGTCAACCACGCCACCGTCAGCATGAACGCATCCTTCGATCCGGGGCTCTCCTACGCCGATCAATTCTGGGCCCTGCCGGACAAACAAGTGTTCATGGCGGTCGGCTATCACTGCCAGGTCATCATGGTGCTGCCCGGCCACGACCTCGTGGCGGTGATGACCGCCCGCGACTTCTGTCCGTTCCGCAAGCTCGCCAATGCCATTTCGGCCACCGCGAGATCTGACGGCGCCCTGCCGGCGGCGCCGGAAGCTGCGGCCGCGCTGTCCGCCGCCATCCGCGAGGCCGCGACGGAAACGCGGGGTCCCGTGGGGACCGTGCCGCAGATCGCGGCCTCCATTTCGGGCAAGACCTACAGCTTCCCGCCCGGCCCGCTCGGCATCAACACGATCAAGCTCGACCTGACCGGACCGGAGCCGCAGGTGACTTGGGACATCCCCTCGCGCGACCGCGCCGGAGGCACGGTGCATCTGCAAAGCCCGATCGGCCTCGACGGCCTCTATCGCAGGACAGCGTTGCCTCATCCCTGGGAGCCCTTTGCCTACCGGGCCATGAAGGGCAGCTGGATCGACGCCACGACCTTCGCGATCGATGTGCAATTCATTGGTCAGGGTGAAGAGCGCAATTGGCGGCTCAGCTTCGATGCCGACAAGGTGACGTTCAGGACCAAGGGGCGCTATGGCAAGGACGTGGCGGTCGAAGGCCATGTGACACCGTGAGTATTCGATCTTCGCGGTTTGGCTGCTGAGCCAAGCCGCGCACGACCGCTGCCGCATTACTCATCGGCGCTGTTTGACCGCGCGGAGACATGCCGTGCTGCGAGATTTGGAACCGTTCTAATAGCGCTCTACGTGCCCTGAGCGGAGAATGCGATCTCCCGTCGTTTTCTCGAACGGCTCATCTCGTGTATGTCTGCCCTCCCGCCGCCGTCCGGGCCTGCCCCGCGCGCGGCAGGGAATCGTTTTTCGATTGCGGTGGCATAATGTTGAGATTGCTGGAGCGCCTGGGGCTGCGTTTCGAGGACGCCGTCGAGGAGCGGCGGTTCGTGGACCATTTCGTCCATGGCAACATCGCCTGGACGCAGATCGCGATGCTGCTCGGCGCCTTCACCTTCGCCGGCTACACGCTGTGGGACTTCGTGCTCTACCCCGAGATCGTGCCGACCACGCTCAAGATCCGCGGCGGCACCGCGCTGTTCGTGCTGCTGCCGCTGACCGCGCTGCTGTCGACGCCGGCGCGCAAATGGGCCGAGCCCATTCAACTCGTCTTCTGCGTCATTCCCGGCTGCGTGCTGCCGACGATCTACTGGGTGCTGCCCTCCGGCTTCACCTATTCCGCCGCCGGCATGATCATCGTCATCCTGTTCGTGTCGACCATGCTGCCGCTGCGCACCGGGTCCCATGCGATCTTCTGCGCGACGAGCTGGGGCGCGCTGGCGGTGGCCGAAACGCTCGCGCCGGAGCCGCTGCCGCCGGGCCTGCGCTTCATCGATCATTCGCTGGTCGGCAATGCCTGCCTGCTGTCGCTCTATGCCGTTGGCGCGCGCGAGGTTCAGGCCCGCAAGCAGTTCCGCACCGCCGAGGCGCTGCAGCGCGAGAAGGAACGCTCCGAAGCGTCGCTGCGCGACCTGCACGCCACGCAGGCGCATCTGGTGCAGGCGGAGAAGCTCGCCTCGCTCGGCCAGCTCGTCGCCGGCGTCGGCCATGAGGTCTCGACGCCGCTCGGGCTGGCGCTGACCACGTCGACCGCGATGGAAGACGACGTCGAGGCGATCGCGCGCATGCTCGGCGGCGGGCCGGTGCGCCGCTCGGATTTGACGCGCGGCGTCGAGCGGCTGCAGCACGGCCTGCAATTGACGACGCAGAGCCTGCACCGCGCCTCCGAGATGGTG
>NZ_CAFI01000307.1 GCF_000239775.1 Bradyrhizobium sp. ORS 375 | reverse complement strand
CGCGGTGGCGCGCAAACTCGCGGTGATCATGCACGCGATGTGGTGCGACGGCACGGCGTATTGCGGCGATCAGGCGGTCAGCGCCACTGATGCGGCCGCGCATGCCAAGCGCAAGGACCGCAGGCTGCTGGGCGCGCTGGCATGAGCCATAGCAACAGCCCGGCAGCAACGAACAGGCGTCGCGGACGGCGCGCGAAGTGATGGAGCTCCGCTGTCAGCGGATGAGGACCGGTGCAGATCCAAGACGACGGAACGCACGCTATCTTGCCTGCGAGGCGGTGTCCGAAGGGGCGGCGCGATCGCGCAAAATTGCCTGTGACGTGGCTCCGTCAGACCGATGGAAACTTGCGCCGCGACGGCTATGCTGCTGCCATCGTGCAGGAGCGCCACGCCGTCGCTGAGCGCGGAAAGCTGCACGGCGCACTGGGACTCCTCGCTGTCAACGAGCTGCAGATCAGGCTGCGCTGCAGGCGTGTTTTTGACGATGAAGATGGAGAGCATCGATGGCGAAAGCGACGAAGACGATCGTGGCAGAGAGGCAGACCACCCGGCCGAGTAAGTGTCCGGCCGCTGCACACGCATCAGGTCTTGACATGATTAGGCAGCTTCCAACACCACGGCAGCAACTCATCGAGGCGGTTGGCGGGATGT
>NZ_CAFI01000308.1 GCF_000239775.1 Bradyrhizobium sp. ORS 375 | reverse complement strand
TAGCCATGGTCGAGCCGATTGTAATCCTTGAGGTCGAAGCGCACGGATCGGCCATCGTCGGTCTGCACGGCTATGGACTGCGCGCTGACGTGCTCGATGGTCCCGAGCGTGCCATTCTTGACGCCAAGGCCGCGCTCGTTCTGCAGGAACATCACCCGATCCCCGCTGGCAAAGTTTCTCGCGCCGCGCTCGACCGTCACCTCCACCTCGTCGCCGAGATCGCCCGCTGCCCGCATGCGCTCGCGCGCTGCCTCGTTCAGGATGCGGACCTCGTCATTGGTGTGAGTGAGGATGATCCGGCTCCCATCCGGTGACGCCAGCCGGTCGCGATCCCATCGCTCGATCAGATCGCGCCGGGTCTGCTCGCGAGTCTCGGCCTCATGCACCATGCCGTGGGCGCGGTACGCCTCAAGCGCATGGCCCACCTTGCCAGTCGCCAGATTGCGCGTGGCGTCGCGCTGCCAGTCCTCTCGCTGACGGCGCACTTCGCCGATCTCGGCGCCGCCGTGACGCTCATGAATCGACCGGAACGCCGCGCCGGCTTCGATCGCCTGGAGCTGTTGCGGATCACCGACCAGCACCACCTTGGCTCCACGCTCGGCAGCATGTGACAGCACGCGCTCGAGCTGCCGCGTGCCGACCATCCCCGCCTCGTCGATGACAAGCACATCGCTCGATTTGAGCAGATCACGGCCCTGTCCCCAGCCATGCTCCAGGCTGGCGATCGTGCGCGACGCAATGCCCGATCCGCTTTCGAGGTTTTCCGCGGCAATGCCGGACAGCGCCACACCACGGACCTCGAAGCCTGCCGCCTCCCAGGCCTCCCGCGCCACCCCCAGCATTGCGCTCTTTCCCGTCCCGGCATGGCCAACCACGACGCCGAGATCGCGTCTATTCGTGACATGCGCCAATGCTTCAGCCTGCTCCGGCGAAAGCACCAAGCCGCGCGCTGCCGCGCGCGCCAAAGCTGCCCTGCGCTCAGCATCTCGCACTTCATGGCGCTCCCGTCCCGCCATCAGTTCGGCGGCACGGTGCAGCCGCTGTTCTGCCTCGATCATTCCGCGGCTGGTGAAACGGTCTTCGCCGCGGGCGTCCTTGCCGAGTTCGACCAGATCGGGCGCTCCCTGCATTGCGCCCACGACCGCGCTGAACTGGTCGAGCCCGTCACTGTGCCGGTGCGCGAACTTGGCGAGATCGCGGCGTGTGAAGGTCGATTGCTGCTGGGTAATCGCGTCCAGTCCAACGGAGGGATCGGCAATGATCCGCGCGCCGTTGTTGCGAGCGATCTCGCGGTGCATCTCGGCGCGGTCGGCCTCAAACCGTTCGCCTGCAATGCCCCGGAGCTCGATCCGTTTGGCGGGCGCGCCGATCTGGCTTTGCGGCTCCAACGCAATGCCCTGGGCTTCCAGACTGCGATGGTCGATCCTGGCGTCGATGTCGAGTTCAGCCAGCCGCTCGTTGACAAGCTCGGCCCAGCGTGTGCGACAGCGCTCGACCATCTCCGTGCGATTCCAGTCCCGGACCTTCCGGCCAAAGCCGTTCTCGTCGACCGCGCGCATGGTGAGCATCACATGGGCATGGGGCTTGGGCATGCCGTCCTCACCCCTGTCCCAATGCACATTGAGATCAGCAACCATACCCACGTCGACGAACTCACCGCGCACGAAGTCCCGAGCCAGCTCGATGCCCTGCGCCTCAGTCAGTTCTCGCGGAAGGGCGAACTCGACCTCCCGGGCAAGCTGGGCGTCCTTCCGGACTTCGAACGCTTCGACATCGTTCCAGAGCCGCTCGCGGTCGCTCCATGCCTCCGGCGCATTCTCCGGCAGCATCACCTCGGAATGAACGACGCCGCGCTTCCCGGAAAAATCCTGCTGACGGCCCAGGCGCTGGTCGCGCAAGCGCGAGCCGGAGCGGTAAGCCGCCGCAGCCACCGCGCTGCTGCCAGCCTTCCGGCCAATGACCTTGACGTGAAGATGATAGATCGCCATCGCGATCCAATCACTGGCACAGCGAAGCGCACGTCGGAACGACGTATAAGCGCGCCCTCCCTCGAAAAAATCTCGGGAGGGATCGCACTGTCCCAGGATGTCCTACCGACCTTACAGCATTCTGCGGTGTGCTCGCCTATCATTTCTCCATCGAACTCATGGAGACGACGATGCGCAAACCACGAGACTTTGACGCGGACCTGAAGGCACTCGAAGACAAAGCACGAGGCCTGAAGACCCGCAAAGTGCGTCAGCTCGGCGAATTGGTCATCGCCACCGGTGCGGACGCACTCAGCGCGGACGAACTGGCGGGCGCACTGATCGTTTTGGCTGAGACAAAGGAACCCGGGAAGAGGGAGGCATGGGCCAAGCGCGGGGCCTCCTTTTTTCAAGGCCGGTCGCGGCGAAATGCGCCAGCAGCTGACCGCAACTCTAGTGTCGCTCCTGCGCAACCAAGCGGCCCGCAATCGCCATCAGGCCGTCAGGGCGCGAGATGACATGCGCAAGTGGCAGGTTGAGCGCCGCAAACGCACCCGGCACCTTATCGAACTCGGCGGGCTTGTCATCAAGTCTCGCATCGCACACTTGGCCGGCGACAACCGCGCAATGATCTACGGCGCGCTACTCTGGATAGCGGAAAGGCTTGAAAGTGAGCAGGGCGCACGGGCGCGCGCGATCTGGAGCGAGAAAGGAAGCCAGGCGTTCGAGGCTGACCTGGCGGTCAAAGGTGACCCACGGACGTAGCGAGTCAGTGCCTACAAACGTGAGCTACATACCACTCCGACATCGAGACCGCGCAGTCCTCGGCAAACCCGCTCGGTAACGCTGCGGAAGACGCCTCTCAGGATTGGGACAAAACCCTCCATGCGACGAGCTGTCGCTTGATCGATTTGCACGTGAACGAAAGCCAAAGGCGACTAACGTGAGTCAAAGGTGCCCGAGGAACGTGTCGCATAGAAAGGGGGGTTGCTCACCGAGGAAGCAGGCGTCAGTAGGAGGTGCAGGATGTCCCGCAAAAACTCAGAGACCGAACGCTTCGGAGGCCCAGGTTCGTCCCGGCAGGATCGAAAGCATCCAGAGAAAGGCGGTCGAGAGCATGACCGGCCGACCTCAGGTTCGCCTACGAATAGCAGGCGTTCGACTGTCTCTGGCGGGGGAGGAGAACGTGACTTGCATCATACCCATGATGATCAGGAGAGGAGCTGAAGTGCTTTCCGTCGCCCGATCGTCCAGCGGCTTTGGCGGCTGCCAAATTCGATCTGAACCTTTACAGCCGCGGGGTACTATAGGCACTTGATCGCCCCACTCTCAATCGCGCGGTAGACTAAGCCGCGCTTGCTCATCCAGGTAAGTGAGGCAAGTGCGGCGTCGCAAATATGCGACGAAGCAGCCAAAGTTGTCGACTAGGTCAAGCACCAGCCCCTCGTGCTCGGCCGGCGGGCGGCAGAGATCGCAATGAACGCTTGGCGGCAACTGAAGCTTATCCTCAAGACCCGCTGGGGCGAGTTTTGCTGGCAAGGCGCGAGCGCGCAGAGATAATCCGACGCTGCGTTGGGTCGTCGGTCTG
>NZ_CAFI01000309.1 GCF_000239775.1 Bradyrhizobium sp. ORS 375 | reverse complement strand
CTGCGCTCGCAATGACGGTGGGTGAGTAGCTCGTTCCACAAATCCACCGTCATCGCCCGCGAAAGCGGGCAATCCAGTACGCCGCGGCCTATCGATCGAAACCCGACCGTCACGGAGTACTGGATCGCCCGGTTGAACCGGGCGATGACCGCGGAAAACAGAGCTGTAGTTGGGACTTTCCCCGCACGGGTGCCTAACCCGCGGGAAGGCCACGCACCTATCAACACCCATCCACACCCCGGGTATGACCTTCCGGCCGCCGCTCCCTATATAGACGCCCTGAGCAACCGCGAATCGCAGGGCCATGCGCGTCTTCACCGTTCCCATCTCCGCGCCGTTCCTGCGCAGCGTCATTGCGGCGCTGGTCGACGGCCGGCTGGTCGACGGTTTTGAGGCGCGCAGCGATCCGGCGCGGCTCGCGACGGCCACGCTGTATCTGCCGACGCGGCGCTCGCTCCGTGTCGCGCGCGAAATGTTCCTCGACGAGCTGAAGACCGATGCCGCGGTGCTGCCGCGCCTCGTCGCGCTCGGCGACATCGACGAGGACGAATTGGCCTTCGCTGAGGATCGCGACGCCTTCCTGGGGCCCGCGCCTCTGGAGATTCCGGAGCGGCTTGACGACCTTCAGCGGCGACTGACGCTGGCGCGGCTGGTCGCGGCCTGGGCCAAGACGCCGGTGTCGGCACCGCTGGTGATCGGCGGCCCGGCCTCGACCTTGGCGCTCGCCGGCGACCTCGCGCGTCTCATCGACGACATGGTCACGCGCGGCGTATCCTGGGATGCGCTCGATGCGCTGGTGCCGGATCAGCTCGACAAATACTGGCAATATTCGCTCGAGTTCCTGCGCATCGCGCGCACGGCGTGGCCAGCCTATCTGCAGGAGATCGAGCGCATCGAGCCGGCGGCACGGCGCGATCTCCTCATCGCCGCCGAAGCCGCGCGGCTGTCGGCGCATCCGGACGGCCCGGTGATTGCCGCAGGCTCCACCGGCTCGATGCCCGCGACCGCAAAGTTCCTGCTCGCGGTGGCCAAGCTGCCGCATGGCGCCGTCGTGCTGCCCGGGCTCGATACCGATCTCGACGAGCCGGCATGGAGCTCGATCGGCGGCGCCAAGGATCGTTCCGGACGGGTGATTACCCCGCCAGCGGTCAACCATCCGCAATATGCCATGCACCTGCTGCTCAAGCGCTTCGGCCTGGAGCGGCGCGATGTCGTTCGCCTCGTGCCTCCCGGCCGCGGCGGCCGCGAGGTGCTGATCTCCGAAGCGATGCGGCCATCGGAGGCGACCGCCGTGTGGCACGAGCGGCTGCGCCAGTTCGACATCGCTGCAAATATCGCCGAAGCGATGGACAATCTCTCTGTCGTCGCCGCGCCCAATCCGGAGATGGAAGCCTTGGCGATCGCGATCGCCATGCGCGAGGCGCGCCATCTCGGCAAATCGGCCGCACTTGTGACGCCGGACCGCGCACTGGCGCGCCGCGTGATGGCGGCGCTGACGCGCTGGCATCTGACCTTCGATGACTCCGGCGGTGACGCGCTGCTGGAAACACCGGCCGGCATCTTCGCGCGGCTCGCCGCGGAAGCCGCCGTGCGCGGTCTGGAGCCGCCGACCTTGCTCGCGCTGCTCAAGCATCCGCTGTGCCGTCTCGGCCGCGCCGCTCATGGCTGGAAGCATGCGATCGAGACGCTGGAGCTAGCGCTGCTTCGCGGCACCCGCCCTCAAGCCGGCAGCAGCGGACTCGCGCGCGACTTCGCGCGTTTCCGCGACGAGCATGTCAAACTGCATCAGGGCGAGGCGTCATCGCTGCACCGCGCCGAGCCGCGCGCGCGGCTCAGGCCCGAACAGCTCGACCAGGCCGGTGCGCTGATCGCGCAATTGCAGACGGCGCTCGCCCCGCTGGAAAATCTCGCCTCCCCGCGCCCGCAGGATTTCGCCGAGCTGGCCGCGCGGCATCGCGAGGTGCTGATCGCGCTGTCGGCCGACGATGTCGGCCTCACCACCGCCTTCACCGACCGCGACGGCGCGGCCCTGGCGCGCTGCTTCGATGATCTGCTCGCCTCCGGCGAGCGCTGCGGCCTGATGGCGCCGCTGTCGGATTATCCGGACCTGTTCCACACTGCCTTCTCCGATCGCGCGGTGCGCCGCCCCGAGCGCCACGGCGCGCAGCTGCAGATCTACGGCCCGCTCGAAGCACGGCTGATGCAGGCCGACCGCATGATCATCGGCGGCCTGATCGAGGGCGTCTGGCCGCCGGCACCGCGCATCGATCCCTGGCTGAGCCGTCCGATGCGGCATCAGCTCGGACTCGATCTCCCGGAGCGCCGCATCGGCCTCTCCGCGCATGACTTCGCGCAGTTGCTCGGTGCGCCCGAGGTGATCCTGACGCACGCTGCAAAATCCGGTGGTGCGCCGGCCGTGGCCTCGCGCTTCCTGCACCGGCTCGAAGCGGTGGCGGGCGCCGAACGCTGGAAGGCGGCGGCCGCGCGTGGCGAGACCTACGTGCGCTATGCCGAGGTGCTCGATCAGCCGAGGGAAGTGAAGCCGGTCGAGCAGCCGGCACCGAAGCCGCCGCTGGAGGCTCGGCCGCTGCGCATGTCAGTGACTGCCATCGAAGACTGGCTGCGCGATCCCTACACGATCTTCGCGCGCTACATCCTCAGGCTCGATCCGCTCGACCCCGTCGACATGCCGCTGTCGGCCGCCGATCGCGGCTCGGCGATCCACGAAGCGATCGGCGAGTTCACACAGACCTTCGCGAAGGAGCTGCCGCTGCATCCGGCGCATGCGCTGCGGGTGATCGGCGAGAAGCATTTTGCGCCGCTGATGGAGCGGCCTGAGGCGCGGGCGCTGTGGTGGCCGCGCTTCCAGCGGATCGCCGGCTGGTTCGCGGCCTGGGAGACGGCGCGACGCGAGCAGATCGGCGCGATCACCGCGGAGATCCGCGGCGAGATCGGAATTCCTTTGGGTAAGGACCGCACCTTCATGCTGTCGGCGCGTGCCGACCGCATCGAGCAGCGCGCCGAGGGCACCTACGCCATCCTCGACTACAAGACCGGACAGCCGCCGACGGCCAAGCAGGTGCGCATGGGCCTGTCGCCGCAGCTGACGTTGGAGGCCGCGATCCTGCGCGAGGGCGGCTTCGACGGCATCCCCGCCGGCAGCCTGATCAGTCAGCTTGTCTATGTCCGATTGTCCGGCAACAATCCGCCGGGCGAGGAGCGCATTCTCGAACTGAAGATCAACAAGAGCGACACGCCGCAGCATCCGGACCAGGCCGCGCAGGAGGCGCGCAACAAGCTGGAAGAGCTGATCCGCAGCTTCGAGGACGTCAACCAGGGCTACACCTCGCTGAACCTGTCGATGTGGGCCAACCGCTACGGCAGCTATGACGACCTCGCCCGCATCAAGGAATGGTCGGCGGCCGGCGGCTTGGGGGTGGAGGAATGGTGAAGGCGCCCCGCCCCATTCCGCAGGCCGTGCGCGACGCGCAGACGCGCGCGTCGAACCCGGCGGCGTCCGCCTTCGTGTCGGCCAATGCCGGCTCGGGCAAGACGCATGTGCTGGTGCAGCGCGTGATCCGGCTGCTGCTCGACGGCGTGCCGCCGGAGAAGATCCTCTGCATCACCTTCACCAAGGCCGCCGCTGCCAACATGGCCGAGCGCGTGTTCTCGACGCTCGGCCATTGGGTCACGCTCGACGACGATGCGCTCGACAGCGCCATCAAATCCACCGGCATTCTCACGTCCGACAAGAAGCTGCGGGCGTCGGCACGAAAGCTGTTCGCCAGCGCGCTGGAGACGCCGGGCGGATTGAAGGTGCAGACCATCCACGCGCTGTGCACCCGGCTGCTGCAACAATTTCCGTTCGAGGCCAATGTCCCGGCGCGGTTTTCGGTGCTCGACGAGCGCGACCAGACCGAGATGATGGAGCGCGCCAATCTCAAGGTGCTGCTCGACGCGGCGCGCGCGCCCGACAGCGCGGTCGGCCGCGCGCTGCAGGTGGCGATGGCCAATGCCGCCGACTCTACGTTCAAGGAGGTCGTACGCGAGGCCTGCCTGAGCCGCGATCATTTCATGGCCTGGACCGATGGCGCCGGCCGCGTCGAGGTCGCCGCGCAGCATCTCGGCGAAGTCCTTGGCATCGGTGCTGATGAGACGCTGGAAGCGATCGAGCGCGACATCCTTGATGGTCCTAATCTGCCGCGCGCGGATTGGACCGACATCGCTGGCCGGCTGGACGGCGGGGCCAAGACTGACCAGAAACAGGCGGACCAGTTGCGCGCCGCGCTGGCGTTTTCGGGCAGCGATCAGGTCGACGAATATCTTTGCGTGTTCCTGACTGACGACAGGGAACCGCGCAAATCGGTGCTGACCAAGAAGTTCGCCGAGAACAATCCCGGCCTTGCTGGCCTGTTCGACTCGGAGGCACGCCGGCTCGACCGCCTGATCGAGAAGCGCCGCGCCGCCGTGGTGCGCGACCGCACCGAGGCGCTGCTGCAGATCGCGACCGCGGCTGCTGCGAACTATCGCCGCGAGAAGGAAGAGCGCGGGCTGCTCGACTATGACGACCTGATCGACAAGACGCTGGCGATGCTGAACCGCGTCTCCGCCGGCTGGGTGCACTACAAGCTCGACCGCGGCGTCGACCACGTGCTGATCGACGAGGCGCAGGACACCAGCCCGCGGCAGTGGGACATCGTCGCCCACATCATCGAGGAGTTCACCTCAGGCGCCGGCGCGCGCGACGGGCTGACGCGCACGATCTTCGCAGTCGGCGACGAGAAGCAGTCGATCTTCTCGTTCCAGGGCGCCGACCCGCACGAGTTCGATGCGCGACGGCGCCAGCTGCAGAAGCGCTTCACCGACGCCGGCCTGCTGTTCGATCCAGTATCTTTCACCTATTCGTTCCGCTCCGGCCCGACGGTGCTGCACGCGGTCGACCACGTGTTCCGCGAGCGCGAGGTCTACAGCAGCATTCATTCGCCCGATATCGGCTACCCCATCCACAACGCGCTGACCGACGCCGGGCCGAGCCTGGTGGAACTGTGGTCGTTGTGCGAGCGCGATGATCGCAAGGAGATCGAGGGCTGGCGCGCGCCGTTCGACGGCGTGTCCGTCACCAGTCCCGAGGTGAAGCTCTCCCGGCGCATCCAGGCCGAGATCAAGCGTCTGATCCGCGTCGGCACCATGACCGGCCATGACGGCGCGCGGCGGCGGCTGAGCTATGGCGACATGCTGATCCTGGTGCGCCGGCGCGGCACCGCGTTCGATGCCGTGATCCAGGCGCTCAAGCACGCCGGCATCCCCGTCGCCGGCGCCGACCGGCTGAAGCTGACCGAGCACATCGCGATCATCGATCTGATGAACCTCGCCGACGCGCTGCTGCTGCCGCAGGACGATCTGGCGCTGGCGACCGCGCTGAAGAGCCCACTGTTCGGGCTCGACGATGATGATCTGTTCAAGCTCGCCTGGCAGCGTCGCGGCAGCTTGCGCGAGGCCCTCACGACGCATGCCGCTGATGACGCGCGACTACAAGCGGTCGTTCGACGGCTGCAGCAATGCGAGCGTCGCGCGGCCGAGGACACGCCGTTCGCGTTCTACGCCTGGCTGCTCGGCGGCGATGGCGGACGGCGGCGCATCCTGGCGCGGCTCGGCCACGAGGCCAATGACGCGCTCGACGAATTCCTCGAGCTGGCGCTGTCCTACGAGCGCAAGGCGCCGGCCTCGCTGCAGGGCTTCGTCGCCTGGCTGCGCGCCGCAGACACCGAGGTGAAGCGCGACATGGAGATCTCGCGCGACGAGGTGCGCGTGATGACCGTGCACGGCGCCAAGGGTCTCGAAGCCTCCGTGGTGTTCCTGGTCGACACGACCTCGTCGCCGGCGGATTCGCAGCGGCTGCGGCTGATCCACGTGCCGCATGGCGAGCAGGAGATCGTGGTCTGGGCCGGCCGCAAGGCGGACGACCCGCAGCCCGTCGCGGCGGCACGCGTGGCGATGCTCAAGGAGACCGAGGACGAATATCGCCGCCTGCTCTATGTCGCGATGACCCGCGCCGCGGATCGGCTGGTGATCGGCGGCTGCATGCCGGGCAACATGACCAATGTGCGCGGCGGCAGCTGGTATGACCTGATGGCGCGCGGTCTCGACGCGGCGGGGCTGCAGGTCGAGGTGACCGAGACCGAGGATGGGCCGGTCAAGCGCTACGCGCGCGCCGAGGACATCGCCGAGACCGCCAGCGATGAGGCCCGGCAGATCGTAGAGACGGCGGTCGAGCTGCCGGCGTGGCTGCGCACGGCGGCTATCGAGGCGCCCGGCGAGGTCGCCGTGCTCCGGCCGTCCGATCCATCCTCCGACGAGCGGCCGGTACGCTCAGGCGAATCGCTCGCCGCCCGCAGCCTCGCGATGCAGCGCGGCACGCTGGTGCACCGCCTGCTGCAGTCGCTGCCGGAGGTGGCAGCCGAGCGGCGGCGCGATGCCGCGTTGCGATACCTGCTGCGCAATGCGCCGGATTGGCCGGAGGACGACCGCAACGGGCTGGCACACAGCGTGCTCGGCGTGCTCGAAGATCCCCGCTTTGCGGCGGTGTTCGCGCCGGGCAGCCGCGCAGAGGTCTCCATCGTCGGCCGGTTGGCACTGGCCGCGCAGCCTGCGGCGCTGGTCTCCGGTCAGATCGACCGCCTGGTGGTGACCGAGGCCGAGGTGCTGATCGTCGACTTCAAGACCAATCAGCAACCGCCCTCGGACCTGGCCGACGTGCCGCAGGCCTATATCCGGCAGCTCGCGCTGTACCGCGCCGTGCTCGGCCAGCTGTACCCCGGGAGGGCGGTGCGGGCCGCCCTGCTCTGGACCGAAGCCCCTGAATTCATGGAGCTTCCGGTCTCCGCGCTGGACGCCATGCTGCCATCCCAGCACGACTGAGTGAGCGCGCTTGACCAAGCATGATGCCATTCATACTTTGACACCCACGCTGAGGCGGCGCGATGTCAGCGCCGCTCCCTCCAACCCAACGAGGTAATTTCCATGGCCGCCGTAGCCAAGGTTTCCGACGCCGATTTCGAAAGCGAAGTGCTCAAGGCCGACGGTCCGGTCGTGGTCGACTTCTGGGCCGAGTGGTGCGGCCCGTGCCGCATGATCGCGCCGGCGCTCGACGAGATCGCCAGCGCGATGGGCGACAAGGTCAAGATCGTCAAGCTGAACGTCGACGAGAGCCCGAAGACGGCCTCGAAGTATGGCGTGATGTCGATCCCGACCTTGATGGTGTTCAAGGGCGGCGAGATGGCCTCCCGCCAGGTCGGCGCCGCGCCGAAGGCCAAGCTGCAGCAGTGGATCTCGTCGTCGATGTGACGACTGGAACCAGGATTTTTCTCGAACGGCCGGCGCAAACGCCGGCCGTTTTGCGTTGAGAGAGGTGTTTTCCGCGTTTTCAGGTCCCGCCATGCCCGCCCGTGCTCATCGCTCCGCCTCCCGCAAGTCAGGCCTGCTGGCCATGGAGGCGCGCTCGGTGGAGGCGATCCCGCGCGGGAAGGAGTGGCAGTACGAACCGAAATGGGACGGCTTCCGCTGCCTGCTGGCGCGCGACGGCGCGGCGGTCACGATGCAGTCCAAGGCCGGCGAGGATCTCGCGCGCTACTTCCCCGAGGTGGTCGCTGCGGCGCGCGAGCTGAAGGCCGCCCGGTTCACGCTCGACGGCGAACTGGTGGTGCCGCAAGCCAAGTCGCTCTCGTTCGACGCGTTGCTGCAGCGAATTCATCCAGCCGCCAGCCGGGTGAAGAAGCTGTCGGCCGAGACGCCCGCGCTGTTCCTCGCCTTCGATCTGCTGGCGACGGCGAAAGAGAAGGAGCTGATCGCGCAGACGCTGCACGAGCGGCGTCCGGCGCTGGAGGCGTTTGCGAAGGCTAATTTTGCTGGGCATCCGACCTTCCGGCTATCGCCGGCAACAACTCGCTTCGCCACCGCACAGGACTGGCTGGCGCAGTCCGGTGGCGGCTCGGACGGCGTGATCGCCAAGCGGATCGACCTGCCCTACCAGGCGGGCAATCGCGACGGAATGCAGAAGATCAAGCGTTATCGTTCCGCAGACTGCGTGCTCGGCGGCTTTCGCTACGCCACGAACAAGGGGATGAACGGCCGCAAGCTGGTCGGCTCGCTGCTCCTCGGCCTCTATGACGATGACGGCCTGCTGCATCACGTCGGCTTCACCTCCGCGCTCAAGGCCGCGGAGAAGCCCGCGCTGACCGACAAGCTCGAGCCGCTGATCTCGCCGCCCGGCTTCACCGGCAACGCGCCGGGCGGGCCGAGCCGGTGGTCGACGGAACGCTCCGCGGAATGGTGCCCGCTGAAGCCGAAGCTCGTGATCGAGGTCTGCTACGACCATTTCTCCGGCGGTCGCTTCCGCCACGGCACCTCGATCCTGCGCTGGCGCCCGGACAAATCGCCGAAGCAATGCACGCTCGAGCAGCTCAAGCAGAAGGTCGCCGATCCCCTGAAGCTGCTCGCCTGATCAGCGGATCCAGCCGGTCGCCAGCGCCGAGGCGAACTCTGCGTCGCCATTGGCGCGCGCCAGCTCGGCCATTGCGCTGTTATCATAGGGCACATGGCGGAAGCTTACGCTCCAACCGGCCGGCGTCAGCTCCAGGATCGCGTAGCGCGCGTCGGGCGTACCGGCCTGCACGACATGCGGATGGGGAACGTTGTACGAGTAGCCGGGGCTGCCGACGCTGCCGGGATTGACGATCAGCCGACCGTCACGCAGCCGCACAGCGCGCGCGGTGTGCGTATGGCCGCACAGGATCAGCGATTGCGAAATGCCTGCGGCTCGCTTCTCGATCTGATCGAGCGGCGCGCAGGTGATCGCGCCCTCCGGCGCGACGGTTTCGAGCCAGTAGACGTTGTCATCGTCAGGCGTGGCGTGACAAAGAAACACCTGATCACGATAGACCGCCGTCGCCGGGATCGTGCGCAGCCAATCGAGATGCTTCCTGTCGAGCTGCGGATAGACCGGGCGCTCCCACGCGCCCATCTTCTCGAACGGGCGATCGATCAGCCAGCGATCGTGATTGCCGCGCACATGCACGGCCTCGAGCGCCATCAGCCTGTCCAGCGACTTGCGCGCGTCCAGCGGGCCGCTCGCCATGTCGCCGAGATCGACGATCTCGGTCACGCCTTGCGCACGGATATCGGCGAGCACGGCTTCGAGTGCGAGATGATTGCCGTGGACGTCGGCGATCGCGGCAAAGCGCATACGATGTTGTCCTCAGGTCGGCGGCGTGCCGTTGAGGTCGAGCACGTGGCCTGCGAGATAGAGCGACCCCGTGATCAGAATACGCGGCGGCACTTCGTAGGCAAGCCGCGCGATGCCGGCGAGCGCGGACGCGACGCCGTCGGCGATCTCGACGCGCATGCCGAGCGTGCGCGCGGCAGCAGCGAGATCGGCCGGCGCCATCGCCTTGCTCTCGTTCGGGATCGGAACGACGATGATGTGCCGCGTCAGCCCGGCGAAATTGGCGAGGAAGCCGGCGGCATCCTTGTTGCCCATCATGCCGACGATGACGACGAGCTGCCGCGACACCCGCTCTTCGAGATCGCCGATCGCCGCGGCGACGACGCGGCCGCCTTCGGCGTTGTGGCCGCCGTCGAGCCAGATCTCCGCGCCCTGCGGCGCGATCGCGGTCAGCGCGCCGTTCGACAGCCGCTGCATCCGCGCCGGCCATTCGGCGTTGACGATGCCGTCCTCGAACGCCTTGGTCGAGAGCTTGAACTGATCGAGCGCACGTAACGCGGCGATCGCAAGACCCGCATTATCGAACTGATGCCGGCCGAACAGCTTGGGTGCCGGCAGATCCAGGAGACCGCGATCGTCCTGATAGACGAGACGGTTGCGCTCGACGCTGACGTGCCAGCTCTCGCCCGCGGCGAACAGCGGCGCGCGCTGGCGCCTGGCCTCGCGCTCGATCACCGCCATCGCGTCGGGCTCCTGCGCGGCCGAGATCACCGGGCAGCCGCGCTTGATGATGGCAGCCTTCTCGGCCGCGATCAGCGCGCGGGTGTCGCCGAGGAATTCCATGTGGTCCATGCTGATCGGCGTCAGCACGGAGGCCGCGACCTGCTCGACCACGTTGGTCGAATCCAGCCGGCCGCCGAGTCCGACTTCGAGCAGCACGACATCTGCCGGATGCTTGGCGAACAGCACGAAGGCCGCAACGGTCTTCACCTCGAAGAAGGTGATCGGCGCGCCGGCATTGACGCGTTCGCATTCGAGCAGCGCAGAGATCAGCTCGTCGTCATCAACAAGGACGCCGCCGCCGACCTGGCCGAGTCGGTAGCTCTCGTTGATGCGCACCAGCCAGGGCGAGGTGAAGACGTGGACGCGCAGGCCAGCCGCTTCGAGCATCGCCCTGAGGTAAGCGACCGTTGAGCCCTTGCCGTTGGTGCCGGCGACGTGGATCACCGGCGGCAGCTTGCGCTCGGGATGATCGAGCTGCGCCAGCAGCCGGTGCATGCGCTCGAGCCCGAGCGAGATCTTGCTCGGATGCAGCGCGGAGAGCCGCGTGATCAGCTCGTCGAGCGAAGGCTGGGCGGCAGAAGCGTTCACGCGCTCGTTGCGACCGCCGGCGCTTCCGCCGTCTCGGCGGGCTTGGCCGGCGGCGGCAGCTGCGGCGCGGGCTTGGCGTGTTCGACGGCCGGTGCCTTGGTCAGCAGACGGCACAGCCGCGCCAAGGTCGGGCGCAAATCATGACGGTGCACGACCATGTCGACCATGCCGTGATCGAGCAGGTACTCGGCGCGCTGGAAACCCTCGGGCAGCTTCTCGCGAATGGTCTGCTCGATGACGCGGGCGCCGGCGAAGCCGATCAGCGCGCCGGGCTCCGCGATGTGGACGTCGCCGAGCATCGCGTAGGACGCGGTGACGCCGCCGGTGGTCGGATTGGTCTGCACGACGATGTAGGGCAGCTTGGCCTCGCGCAGCATCTGCACGGCGACCGTGGTGCGCGGCATCTGCATCAGCGACAGAATGCCCTCCTGCATGCGCGCGCCGCCGGAGGCCGCGAACACGATGAAGGGCGACTTCTTCTCGACCGCAAGCTCAAGCCCGCGCACGATCGCCTCGCCCGCGGCCATGCCGAGCGAGCCGCCCATGAAATCGAAATCCTGCACGGCGATGACGACGCCCATGCCTTCGAGCTTGCCGAAGCCGACCTTGACGGCATCGTTCATGCCGGTGCGCGCCCGCGCATCCTTGATGCGGTCGGCGTAGCGGCGCTCGTCACGGAACTTCAGCGGATCGGGTGTCACCTCGGGCAGCGCGACGTCGAACCAGGTCTCATTGTCGAACATCGACTTGAGCCGCGCGCCCGCGCCCATGCGCATGTGGTAGTTGGAGCCGGGGATGACGAACTGGTTGGCCTCGACGTCCTTGTAGAACACGAGCTGTCCGGAATCCGGACACTTGATCCAGAGGTTCTCCGGCGTCTCGCGGCGCAGGATGTTGCGGATCTTCGGCCGAACCACATTGGTAAGCCAGTTCATGAAAAGCTCCGTTTTGCGGTCGCCCGGATATATGGCGGGACGGCAGCGCCACGGCAAGCCGGCCGCGACGCTCCCGTAGGCTTGGTTGACGATCTATTCCGCCGCCTGTTGCGCCCCGCGCACGCCCTGGGCCAGGGCAGCGGCGAGATCCGCGACGGCGCTGACGGTCTTGGGCGTCGCGCGGCCCTCCGAATCGAGGCTGGCCCGCAAGGCATCGACCAGGGCCGTGCCCACGACAGCGCCATCGGCATTGGCGGCGATGGCGCGGGCGGTCTCCGGTGTCCGGATGCCGAAGCCGACGCAGACGGGCAGCGCCGTATGGCGCTTGATCCGTGCGACAGCCGCACCGACAGCGGAGGAGTCGGCCGCAGCGGCGCCAGTGATGCCGGTGATCGAAACGTAGTAGACGAAGCCGGAGGTGTTCGCGAGCACGGCCGGCAGCCGCTTGTCATCGGTCGTCGGCGTCGCCAGGCGGATGAAGTTGAGCCCGGCCTTCAGCGCCGGAATGCACAGCTCAGTGTCTTCTTCCGGCGGCAGGTCGACGATGATCAGGCCGTCGACACCGGCGGTCTTCGCGTCATCGAGGAACTTGTCGACGCCGTAGATGTAGATCGGGTTGTAGTAGCCCATCAGCACGATCGGCGTGGCCGCGTCGCTCTCGCGAAAACTGCGCACCAGCTGCAGCGTCTTCTTCAAGGTCATGCCGGCCTTGAGCGCGCGCAGGCCCGCCGCCTGGATCGACGGCCCATCGGCCATCGGATCGGTGAACGGCATGCCGATCTCGATGATATCGGCGCCCGCCTGCGGCAGCGCCTTGACGATCGCGAGCGAGGTCTCCGGATCGGGGTCACCCCCCATCACGAAGGTGACGAATGCCGAGCGGCCTTCCGTCTTCAACTGCGCGAAGCGCGCATCCATTCTCGTTGTCATCGGGCGGCCCAGAGCATGCTATACCTCTCCCCTGTGGGGAGAGGTCGGCTGCGAAG
>NZ_CAFI01000310.1 GCF_000239775.1 Bradyrhizobium sp. ORS 375 | reverse complement strand
GCCCGCCGCGAATGGTGGTCGCTGCACGTCAAAGCGTGGCGCCGAAGCGCCTCGGGATCCGCAAATACTGCCAACAACACCGTCTGACCGAGAACACATTCCGGCGTTGGCTCGAGCGGCTGGCCGGCGAAGAAGCTGCGCTCAAGCTCCAGAAACAACAGACGGAAGCGCGCCGCGAGCGCGTCCGGGAGGACCGGCAACAGGCTCTCCGAAAGCAGAAGCAGCGCAGATTCACGGTCACCTCGGATGTACGCAATCGGGCGTCTTAAGCGTTCTGGGCGATGCATGTCGAGGCGCTGAACTGGAGCGGAATGGGTCTCCGTGCCGATGCTGTCGCAATGCAGCTCTCGCCGCACTCGCTGCGCAAATGGCGCGACCGGCTGGAAGCTGGCGAGATCACGATCGACTGGCGCGCCCATCTTCATCCCTCCGCCCGCCCAGCCGTTATCACTGTCGTAAGCAGCGCTCCTAAGAAGCCCGACTGCGAAACGAGCTTGACAGATGAGCTACGTGACGGTCGCGCGAGCCGGCGCCGGTTCAAGGACGAGGAGAAGCTCGCGATCGTGCGTCGGTCCGACGTTCCGGATGCGTCCGCTGCCGAGCTCTGTCGGCGCCACGGCATCGTCACCGGCATGCTGTTCCGCTGGCGCGTCTAGTTCGGCTTCGGCAAGCGATTGAAAGCGACCTTTGCAGCGGTGACGCTCATCGAAGGGTCATCCGAACAGCTCGTCTTGAACGGTCTCTTGCAACCATCACACGGCATGGTCACCATTGAGCTGTCCGATGGACGCCGCGTTCAAGCGCTTCACGCAGGCGGTTCGCGTCCTTGATCAGTTCGCCGGCATACTTTGAGTTCCCGTATGCGGCCTTGGCCGCGAACTGGGGATCGTAGCTCTCGCACCAGGACTTGCGAGCGGCGAGATCAATCTTGTTGTATTCGACGCGGCGGCGCAGGGTTGAGTTTCTCGACTTTATGGATCGCGTGACCGCATCATTCCCAAACCACCAACTCCACGTCATTCTCGACAACCTCAGTACCCATACGAGGAACGAGGAATGGCTCGCAGCGCATCCCAACGTGAAAATCCATTTCACGCCCACGAGCGCGTCGTGGCTCAACCAGATCGAGGTCTGGTTCTCAATCCTACAGGGGCAGTCCTTGAGCGGCGCTTCGTTCAAAAGTCTCAAGCAACTCAAGCAGCACATCGATGCCTACGTGAAAGCCTACAACGACAGAGCCGAGCCCTTCGTCTGGACAAAGAAAAAGGTCCGCCAGCGCCCCTTCAAAGACCAGCGTATCACTCGGCTATGATTCCGGGTACTAGGAACATAAGCTTGCTAGTGCACTCTCGATTCCGAGGTCCGCACGAAAACCGTGCCGCGATATGATGCGAACCTCGGAACCGCTCAATCGCCGTGCGGCGGTTTCTGGCGAACCTCCGTGTGACGTGGCGCGTGCTGCGCCGCAGATGATGGCTGCGGACAGTAATTGTCTGCGGACGGCACGCACGTCGGCGGGGCCGGCGGACTTGACGCGCGCATCCAGGTCGGGTCGAGCTGGTTGCCGATGATCGTCTCGGTGCTGCCGTTCGGATAGATGGTGTCCGGATCGAAATTGGAGGCGTCGATCTGCGTCGGTCCGGCCACGATATCGTAATATTGCAGGCGGTTGTCGTCGCCGAGTCGCTCGATCCGCAGCCGCGCGCCATAGATGTCGAGCGGCCCCTGCGTACCGGCTGGAACCAAATTGAACACAATATAGCCGAGCGCGGTGTTGAAGGCATCGACGCTGTCGTTGTCGACTACCCATTGGCCCGCCTGGCCCTGGGTGATGGTGGTCCGCTGCAGCGTGACCCCAAGTTTGGTACGGAACAAGGCGGAAACGTTGGGAATGGCGGGGCGCGCGTAAACCGTGCGTGTGGGCGCGGAATCATGTTCCAGGTCGTAGCCTTCCCACAAATCGTAGGTCGCGGCGCCGTCGTCGATCTGCCAGACGTCGGGGCGCTTGGCCGCGGAGAGCTGCGCGGCCGCCGACAGGGTGACGCCGTTCGCCTGCATGTCTTGTGCGAGCGGCTTTGCAACCGCGCCGCTCTGGAAATACTGGACGTCGGCAAGCGGCAGCGTAAAGGGCGCGATGCCGGGATCGCTCGGGATCACCGCGTACGCAGCGGTGTCGTCGCTGTCGTAGCCGGGGATGATCAAGAGCGTCTTGCCTGCATCGGCGATCTGCCACGCGCTCTGCCAATCGACGATGTTGACCTGGGCGTTGGCCGAGATGGTGATGGGCGGGCTCGCGGCGGCGAGCGCTGTCGCAAGTCCCTGGGCCGCGGGTCCGGACTGCTGCAGATAAGTCTCGCAGCTCACGTCTACCTCGGCGAGCGAGAGCGCCCCATTGAGTTCAGCCTGGTATGTCGCAAGCAGCGGGTCGCCGGCGTTCACTCCGCCGAGCCACACCCCGTACGAATCGGCGGGATCCCCCGCCATCGGCATGCATACGGCCGCATCCTGCAGGCTGGCACCGTAGAGTTTGGCTCCCTTGAAATTGGCACTCTGCAGGTTCGCCCCCTTGAGCGAGACCCCTCGCCTCGCCTGGCCCTGCAGCAGGAGCGCGCCCTCGAAATCGGTGTTGGTCAGGACCGCGGCGTCGAAGACGGCGTCGTAGAGCGCCGCCTGCTTCAGACTCGCCCCGCCGAGGTTGGCGCCCGAAAAGTCCGCCGCTTCGAGGATCGCATTATCAAGCACCGTCCCGGCGCCGTAGAGGTGAATGCCCGATGCTCTCACGGCGTAGAGATTGGCCGATGTCAGGTCGGCGCCCGGCATGTAGGCATCGCCGAGCTCGGCATGAGTGGCACTGTTGTTGAAAACACTTAGAGCGTTCTGCCCGGCGGGATTGAGCAGCCGCACCGTGTAGACGGTCTTCTGGCCGTCCGTTACGGTCCAGAAGCTCGGCGGCTTCGTTGCCGAAACCGTTTCGACGGTGACCGATCCCACCTGCACCCCGTTACGGATCAGGACCTGCGCGACCGCAGCGACCTTGTTATTATTCAGGCCGTCGATCAGTTGATTATAGTCGGCACTCCCGTCGGCGAGCGTGAACAGAAGCCCCTGACTGCCGAGCTGCGCGCCAGCCAGTTTCACTCCTTTCATCACTGTGCTGGTGAACTTCGTCCCGTGCAGCCGGGCCTGGACGAACGACGCACCATCAAGGTGCGCGCCGTGCAGGTTCAACCCGTCGAGAACGGCGTCATCGAATACGGCACTCTCGAGCGTCGCGCCGCTGAGATCATTCTTCAAGCCCGTCAGCTTGGCACCGGTGGCCTGCAGCGGCGCCGATGCGATCGACAGCGTTTGGGGCAGCTCGACGATCTCGGCCTGGGTGAGATCGAACCATCGCCAGTCCCGTCCGATCACATCGAACCGGACAGTCGCTCCCGTGAAGACCATCGGAGCGGTCTGATCATGGGAGAATTTCGGCGGACGGTCGAACGTCGCCACCGTGAGGTCGCATGCGGTGAAGTCGACCGCGGCAAGGGTGGCACCGCGAAAATCAGTGCCACGCAGGCTCGCGCCGGTGAAATCGGCGCCGGTGAGGTCAAGATCGGTAAACCGCACGTTGTCGAGGACCGTCCGCGTTCCATTGGCCGCGCTGTTGAACTTGGCGCCGCGCAGGGATGCCTTCCGGTCGTCGCCGCTGAACACGGTTCGTGTCAGCGTCAGCCCGGAAAACACGCAGCCGTCGAGCTTGGCTCCCGAAAGATCGATCTGCGTCAGGTCGACGCTGGTGAAATCCGTGCCCGACAGATCGGTGCCGCGGAACTTGCATCTTGCGAGCGTTGCATGTGCCAGGTTGGCGCCGGGGATCAACAGGCCCGACAGATCCTCGCCGTTGAAGTCGACGAAGCTGAAGTCGGCGTTACGGACGCTGCCCTGCTTGCGGATCGTCGCCAGCGCCGGAGTCACGACGTTCGCCGTATAGCCGGCCAGTTTGCCGCTCTCATCTGAGTAGCCAAACGCTGGCTGTCCGCCTGTATCGTACAGTGTGCCCCAGGCAAAATTGGCGAAACCGGGGTTGCCGTTGGCGTCGCAGACGATGCTGCCGATCATGCCGTTCGAGAACAGGTATTGGTAGGCGCCGTCGAACTCGGCTGCCAGGCCTTCAAGCCGGTAGCCCGGGGCGCGGATTCCTCCGGTGAAGGTCGTCCGGCTGGGCAGGAGGAATTGCAGGTTTGCCTGTACCTGCAGCACGGCGATGCATGGCAAGGTGCCGGCCGCGCTCACTCCGTAGACCAGCAGCAGATCGTCGTCCGCGAGCGACGTGCCGAACGGCTGCGAGAAATGCACCGGGTGGCCGCCCCAGTCCATGATCCGCCATTTGCCCACAAACCGCTTCAGATTGCTCGGCGATGCCATGATCGATCCCCGACGTTGCAGAAGCAGCCGATGCCGGCGGGCCGCTCAACCAACCTTTTGAGTCGTGATCAGCAAGCCGGTGCTGCCTTCAGGAGCACCGGGTCCGTTGTAGCCAAGGACCGCACCGTTCCACATCGAATTGATGTTGGCCACGACCCAGCGGTCATTGTTCAGGATCAGTGACTTGGTATCGTCGCGATAGACAATGCTCCCGATACTTCCCTGATCGAACATCCATTGATACGCCTGATCCAGGTCAAAAGCGATCGCCTGAAGAAAGGGGTAGCCGTTCACGAGGGCGTATAGAATCAGATAAATCCTGTTGTAAGCCAACTGCAGAATGACGAGACAGGGCTGGCCGGGCACATGGTTAAACCCCCAGGCCACGACCGTCTTGGTGTCCTGATCCTCGACCTTTCCGTAGGGCCGGTAGAAATCGAACGTGCTCGAGTTGATGCTCAACATGTTATGATAACGGCCGAGGTTCTTGGCGTTGAGTTGCGTCGACATCATGCGGCTCCGGTTCGAATTGGGGTTCAGGCAACAGCCGGATCCGGCTCGCAATCCGCCATTTGCCCACGGACCGCTGCTGATCGCTCGGCGATGCCATGATCGATGCCCGACGTTGCAGAAGCAGCCGATGCCGACGGGCCGCTCAGCCAACCTTTTGCGTCGTGAATTGGAAGCCGGACTCGTCCGGCGCCCCAGTCCCGTTGTAGCCGATGATCGGCGGATCGAGATAGGAGTTCCAGTTCACGAAGACCCAGCGCGCATTGTCGAGGATCAACGACTTGGAATCGTCGCGATAGACGATGCTGCCGAGACTTCCCTGGGTGAACATCCATTGATAGGCTTGGTCGAAATCGTATGCAACCGCCTGAAGAATGGGATAAGCCGTCTGGACGTTGCCTTTCATGAGGGCGTATGGGATCAGATAGAAGCCGTTATAGACCAGTTGCAGGACGACGAGGCAGGGTTGTCCCGGCACATAGTTCACGCCCCAGGCTGCGACCGTCTTCGTGTCCTGATTTTGGATTTTTCCGTAAGGCCGGCAGAAATCGAACGTGTTGCCGTTGTTCGATGCGATCTGGTAGCGGCCGAGGTTCGTCGGGGTGAGTTGCGTCGCCATGGCGCGGCTCCGTTCGGAAATGTGGTTCAGACCATCCGCCGCCTTGCCGGCGCATCCGGCGGCTGCGGCACCCATTGACTGATCGTTGGTTCGCTGCGGCCGTGCATTCCGGTGACCTCCTCGAAATTCAGCGCGTAGACGCGTCCCCAACTGTCGACCGCGATCCGGCCCGCGGCGACGCCTTCCGTGCGGGTCACCATCCCGCCGTCACGTGCATAGATGTCGAGCGTGTAGTCGGCCGCGGTCGCCCCGCCGTTGCGGCACGAGAGAACATAGATCGATCCGGCGGCCGATGCGGCAACGTCGAGGTAGGTGACGCCGCCGTCGGACGGCAGCGACAGCACCGGTGACGCATTGGCGAAATAGGGAACCGGATTGCCGTAAACGTCAAAGGCCTGGAGACGCGCGTTGCCGTTCTCGAGAACGAGGACGACGCCGTCCGGCATGACGGCGAGCGCGACCGGCTGCGCCAGCAGTCCTGCGTCCTTGCCTTCACCCGCAGCCAGCGTCGGCGCCGGCGCGCGGCCATCCTCGACCGACGCTGGGGACAGGCGCAGGATCTCAAGCTTTCCGCTCCCGGTATCGACGGCCAGGACATATCCCGCAGGCTGCACCACGACTTTGGCAAGGTTGGGCTCGATCAAGCCGCCCCAGCTGAGCCTCTGGCCGAGTGCGAAGCCCGGCTGAGCATCGAACGCCACGCTGCGCAGACGATATCCGTTTGGGGTGACCTCCAGATAAAAATTCCAACCCCTGCCCTCCCGGGCGGCGCCCGCGTCGCCGCCGCGATCATAGGCTAGCAGCGGCTGCTCGATGAAGACGCAGTCGAGTGTCTTCAGGCCAACGCTAGGATCGATGATGCCGATATTCTGGAACAGATACCCGACGCTGACGCCACCGGTGCGCGCCTGACAATCCGGCAGACCCTGGCCGGAGGCTTGCCAGCAATAGCCGACCGTGCGTGCGCTTTCCTGCAGCGTGATGGTGACGAGGCCGCACAGCGCCCGTCGCCCGGCCGCACATGCCGCCTGATCGAGCGAGGCCGCAACCGCGGTCGGCGCTCCAGCCGAGGTCCAGGCATAGCGCCCTGCTGCGGTGTCGTAGATGAGCTTTCGCGCGTGCCGGTAGCGCGTGGCCGCCGTGATTGGAACCCGTCGCTCCTTGACCGCGATTGCTGCCTTGATGACCCGGTTCGGCAAACCGGCGCGCGGATCGAGGATTGCGGTCGCCTCGGCGCACGGCCAACCGTTCGCTGCACGAACGACCGCATCGACGCGGATCTGGCCTTCGGCGCGTAGCCCGCGGAACGTCATGTCCACGGTCGCGGCCCGCGAGTCCGAGGTCAGCTGAGCTTTTTGTGTGTAGAGGAAGCCCGCGCCGTCCCGTACGGCCATTTCGAACTGCGCGGCCGCATCTGGCCATTCGCCATGCTCGGGATCGGGCGAGACCTCGACCTCGAGGTCCACGACCATCGCGGGCGAGAGCGTCAGGCCGAAGCTCGCCGGGCTCGTGAGCAGCGCCGAGTTGGCTTGCGGCAACGCCTGCGGGGCGAGCAAGGCACGCAGCGTCGTCCACGACCAGTTGAGAAACGGCGCCGCATCGGCGACGGCTCCGGCGTGGACGGTGGCGTCGAGGCCGACGCGCAGATCTGAAAGCTCGGGACCGAGCAGCATTGCGTCGATGCGGGAGGCAAGCCCGTCAAGCAGCGAGGGGGAATCGACGATGCTGGAATCGGCCGCAATCGAGGCCGCGCAGACCATGATCTCGGCCGCGAGTTTGCTGTTCTGCAACAAGCCCTTGAACCATCCGTCGTGCGCATGGCCGCCGCCGGCCTGGATCAGGACCGCCGGAACCGCATGGTCGAGCACCGCCGTCAGCACGGCCCCGAGCACGCTCGCTTCGGGCTCGAACGCTGCGGCACCGAGGCCCGCGAACGACAGCGTGATGGCATCGGCGCCCTGCGGCAGCGCGACCGGCATCGCCTGCGGATCGGCCGCCACGGGAATCGCAGCGACCGGAACCGACGGCGCGAGCACGCCGAGGAACCGTGCCGCGCCGCCTTCAAGCGCAGCGGCACCGGCCGGCAACCGCGTCTGCCAGTCAGCCGGCGCAACCGGCGCCCCGGCCTGCAGAAATGTTGCATAGACCGCAAGGTGCCGCGGAACGGCATTGGTCATGGCCAACGTGAAGGCCGGGGTGTCGGCCTCGTACGTAACCTCGGAAAAAGCCACCCCGAAGCGCGGCGCGAGGTTGGTCAGGCTCCAGGTCCCGCCCGCGCGGCCCGCCACGGCGGGCCCCGGCGCAATCCCTTCCTGCACCGTCCAGCACGTGCCCTGCAGCGCCGGGTCCTGCCGAACCGAGCGCAGCGCCGCCGCCAGGACCGGGATCATCGCCGCAAGCGTCGCGTCCGAGAGACGTAACCGCGCGATCGCGTTGCCGTGCGGATCGCTCGCCGGCGCGCCGCCTGAGAGCAGGATCGGCTCCAGGCGTGCCCAGCCTGCATCGGCTGCCGGCGGGCCCTGCTCAGAGAGCGACTGGACGAATGTGTCGAACCCTTCGGCCTCGCGAATGTGGCGCGTCACCGCAGCCTGACCGGCCCCGTCGACCAGCTGCAGGTCGGGGAAATGCCTGATGATCGACAGCGCCGCGGCGATCGGCGGCAAACCATGCAGTGCAGAAACGCGATCGCTCATCGCTTGCCATCCCTGCCGCCGGGAATGTTTGTTCAGCCTTTCGGGGTCGACGGGATCCAGACCGTCACGCCAGGCTCCGTGCGCGCCCCCGGCCCCAGAACAGTGTCGTAGTCGAGGGTGAACAGGGAGCGCCATTGATCGACCGCGAGCTTCGCCGCGTTCATCCCGGTCTGCGGTGTCGCGAGCAGCGCCGTTCCATCCGGATTGTAGATGTCGAGCTGATACACGGTCGAGCCGCTCGCGGGCGCGACCGAAGCGAGCACATAGATATAACCTTTGGTCTCGGTCGCCACGTCCTGGTAGGTCACATTGCCCGTCTGTTTGCGCAGACTCATCGTTGCAACGAGCTGCTGCACGTGCAGCGTGGTCGCGCTCGACGCCGCCTGTTTGACGTCGAAGGTCATGGCGTTCACCGCGTCGGCGACCATCCATTCGCTGCCGGGCGCCTTGACCGTGATGATCAGGCTTGCGCTGCGGTACACAAAAAGATGGCGGGCGCCCTGATGGTCGGTGGTCAGCCGCACGTCGTAGGTGGCATTGTGGCTTGTATCGGTGATGAACCACAGCGCACCCGGCTGCGTCACGGCGACGCTGATCTTCCCGGTGTCGGCTGGCAGCGGACAGTTCGCGGCGGCGAACGCCTTGCTCAGACTTGCGTCAACGGTCTTGTTGTCGAGCGCCGAGGCCGAGTCTGCATCCCCGCTGAACAGCGGTGCCAGCGCCGGGGTGACGTTGCGCTGGAACGCCGCCGCGAGATCGGCTCCGGGCGAGCGGGAATCGAGCTCCGGCGCGAATGTCGCCGGCAGCGTGAAGCTGAGCGATCCGTTGAAGCAGGGCACCGGATTGGCTTTCAGATCGAAGGCCTGAATGCGCTGGTTGCCCTGCTCCAGCACCAGGATGCGCCCGTCGGCGGCGATCGTCATCGCCACCGGCTGGTACATCAGGCCCTCGCGGCTGCCCTGCCCTGAGAGCGGCAGCGCAATCGGCGCCTGATGCTCGGGCAAGGCATTCTCCGGAAGATGCAGGACGTGGAGCTTGTGGTTGGCAAAGTCGATCCCGACCACGGATCCGTGGGGATGCACCGCAACCGCATTCAGATTGGCTTGGCTGAACGCACCCCAGCTCTTTCCCGTGGTGTAGTCGAAAGTCGTGCGGCCGGTTTGGAACGTGACGCCGCGCAGATGGTAGAAGCCGTCGGTCGTCACCGCGCGCGGGTCGAGCCAGAAGTTGTCGACCTCGGGCGCCGGGTAACTGTAGACGTTGATCACCTGCTGCCATTGGTCGGAGACGAGCGCTTCGACCACTCTCAGCACATAGACCGGATCCTGTTTCGGCACCCCGAGCAGCCACTCGCTGCCTTTCGCGACCACTGTGACCTGAGCGCCGGCCGGCAGGCCTTCGCCGAGCTGTTTGGCGAGATCGGACGGCACGGCGCCGCCGTGATCGAGCTCGGCCTGAGCGGGGCTGAGCGGCAGTTGCAGCAGTGCCGCCAGGCCGAACTGGTTGTAGGCGAGATAGGGTTGCTGAGAAAAGCCGCGGCCCGGCTCGATGATCTCGTCCTCCGGCTGGCCGAGCGTGGAGATGCTCTGAAACGCGTACATCTGGCCGTTGCTGGGCGTCGTCGCGTCGTCGAGCGCCAGGTTCTGACCGGAAGCCTGCCAGACATAGCCAAGCTGATATTCCTTGTCGTTGAGCGTCATGCCGACACGTCGGCACATGTTGTGATTGTCGCCGTCGGTGCCGCAATTCTCGATCACCGTTGGAAGCTTCGGGGCCGACTGCGCGGTCTGCCACACATGCTTGCGGCTGCCCGCGTCGTAGGCGAGGCGCTGATTGGGGCTGTAGGTGGTGGTCGCCGTGAGCGGCACCAGGTTCTCCTTGATGGAGCCCGACACGGCGAGCTGGTCGTCGGAATCGGGCGTCGCATTGATCGCGCCGCTGCTCCAGCGTCCCGCCAGCCAGTTGGTCTCCGAATAGATGTCAGCGGTGACGTTGAACTTGCCGCCGGCCGGAATCCCTTCGAACGTGACGCTGATCGGCGCGGTGCGGTCCTGCGGCAGATCGCCGGTCACCGTGTAGGTCGTGCCGCCCTCCTGGCCGGGAGGCGCCGGATAGGTGACGCAGATCTGATAGGTGTCGCCGACGCGCGGCCAGATCGGCTTCTGCGTCGCCGTGCCGTGCGCCGGGTCCGGCGACACGGTGACCGTGAGGTCCATCGTATGCAGGATTTCGAGCCGATACGTCGCCGGGGACGCCAGGCACTCGATCGTCGTGGCCGCCATGGCGGCGAGCGTCGACGCGACCGAGGCGATGCGCACGACCCAGCCGGCGAACGGCGCTTCCTCCAGCGCCTCCTCGGCCGTGATCAGCGTGAAGGTCTCGCCGACGATTTCGACCATGGGGTCGAAGAACGCCTTCTCGATGCCGAGCTTGACCAGATTGCCGAACAGAATCCCCGCCACCTTGTTGGCGAGGAATGCCAGGATCGTCGGGCCGACGCTGGAGCCTTTTGCTGTCTCGACCGCGCCGACGACTCCGGCAATGATGCCGATGCCGATGGACACGCCGTAGACCGCGATGGTCTGGGTCCGGCTCAAGGTTTTGAGCACGGGATCGAGCTTGGCGCTGAACAGCAGGCCGAATGCCTGCAGCCCGTAGGCGATCACCCCCGTGCCGACGACGCCCAGCACGTCGACGCTCGAGTCCCAGTCGCGGAAGCCGCCCGCCGCGCCGAATCCGCCAATCAGCACCTCGGCCTTGGTGGCCGCCTGCGGCCATTTGAATTCCAGCGTGGTGGTGTCACCAACGAAGATCGGAATGCCGAATATCTGATTGCCCGCGCCGAGCCAGGTCAGATAGTTTTTGGTCGGATCGGGTTCGAACGACCCGGTCAGTTCGGTCGAGAGCCCAAATGGATCATTCCAGCCTGAGATGCTGCTGCGGGGGATGGCGGTGCCGTCGCTCTGCACGAACTTCACGTAAGCGCCGAGATAGCGGTTCGGCCAGTTCTGCACCGGGAAGGAGATCGTGTTGCTTCCCGCATCGTAGGTCAGCTGATCCGGGTAGACGCCGAGCCCGTAGCTCGACGTCTGGTTCTTGATGGTCCAGCCCTTGGTCGCGGCGCGCAGCGCCCGAGCAGCTCGGGGAGCCGGCGCCGGATCGACCTTGGTGCGACTCTTCTGCGTCGTCCCGTGCTGCTTGGTCCAGAGCTGCCCATTGAGCGCAAGATCGTTCTTGGTGTCGATCAGCACCTGGCTGACGACCGGTGCCGCCGCGCCGAGCACGCCGCCGTCGGACGCAGTCGACCGATCGGTGAGCTGATATTGCGGAATGACCGGCTGGCCGTTCTGCTGCGGCCAGTTGACCTGGACCACGTTGCCCTTGGAGTCCTTCGGCGTTTGATTGGCCGGAATCGGGAATTCCTTGCCGGTCTTCGGATCGAGGCCGGTGGCGACCGTGTGCTGATACCAGCTGTTCGTGGTTTCCGGCCCGTTGTTGCTGATATAGTCCACCAGGTCGTCGAACGCCTGGCCGCGGATGTGTTTGTCCAGCACGTATGCCGCCACGGCCGGATTGACCGAGGCGATCTCGGGATGATGAAATACGATCGACTCGGCGGTCTTGTGCGGAGGCAGGATCCGTCCAGCGTCGGCGCGGATCGCCGCCTCATCCTCGCCGGCGGCCGCGTGCGGTGCCACGCCGTAGTGCCGCAGCACGTTGTTGTGGGGCAGCGTCAGTCCTCGGCCGCGCATGTCGCGGAACGCGCGGCGCCGATGCTCGGTCGGAATGTGAATGAAAATGAGCGCGATCTCGGGAAGCAGCGCGCCCGGCTTGCGCGAGGGATAGACGACCGAGCGCCGCGACACGCGATCGGCAGACATCTCGGCGTCCTCGACGAAGTGCGTGATGCGGTGCAGTTGAGCGCCAGGGATGAGCGCGAGCGCCTTGTTCTTGCGCCGGTGCTCGTCGAGCTTGCCCGGCGCGTCGGCGTAGGGGGTCAGGCGAAAGGTCCGACCGCCGCCCGCCCTCAGGGTGAACTCGACATCTTTGGGGCAATGGCCCAGATCGAAATGCAACGTGACGCGCTCGGTCTCCGCCATGGTCGCTCCCCATTTGTAGGAATGTCGACGTTTCGCGGCGATGGGCGCCGTGAGCTCGCAGCGGGCATCGGCAAGAATTTTGGCTATCAACCTAAGATAGAATTCGTCCGATGTCAACGTCGGCTCCCGGGCCGCTCGACCGCCCGCGGACCGCAATTGTCATACGACTGCCACATGACTGTTTCGCCACGCGACGGGCATCGCGGCCCATGTCTGATCGAGCGGGACTGGTTATCTGATCGCACGCGCAAGCCGGACGGTCGCGCCGGGGCGATGTGATCATTGGCGCCGAGGTGCGCTTCTTACGCGCCCCCGCGAACGGTGCCGCACGTTGTTGGTCGAGGCGAACCTGCCCGAGCGGCTCAAAAGCCGTTACCTGTACATCGGGGAGGAGGACGGCTTTGAGGAGCAAGCAGCGATGCTCTGTCCGTGCGGCTGCTGGCGTGTGCTACATACACATGATCCAGCTCCCCGACGATCGACCGTTCTGGAAACTCACAAGACATGAAGACGGCACGCCGCGCCTTCATCGCTCGGTTTGGCGCAAGAAGGATTGGGGCTCGTACTTCTGGTTGCGCGACGGACGTGTCATCTGGTGCCGGGGCGTATGTCATCGTCGAGCGCCATGAAATTCATGTGCCCATTCTGTGCCTAGGAGAAATTGGCAACGCGCGGGAACGCACGGCAAGAAGTTATGTAAGTCCTTGGGAAGGCGGAGGAACGCGCGGCTGGGAGTAAATGAAAAAGACCGCCAGAGGCGGGCTTTTTCCTTACACTTCAGAGTGATTGGTTGCGGGAGTAGTATTTGAATCTACGACCTTCAGGTTGAGCCTGACGTTCGATTTGGAGGAGCAGTGGAGCCGACGATATCCCTTCGTGACGGATCGATTGGATAGCCGCACCAGTTTCGCACCAGAAAGGACGTGAACGAAACGATGCGGAACGCCTTGAAATCATATGAAAACGCAGGAAAATCAACAAAGCTAATCGATATCCTGCCGCTCATAACGGTCTGGTTGCAGGTTCGAGTCCTGCCGGGCCCACCAGAGATTTCAACGGCTTCCTTGCTCCGATTTTTGTCGCTTCTGCCTCGCCGCACCGGCAACGTCCACTTTTCGTTCGTGTGGAAGCCGCACGGCTCAGCATCGCTGGCTCACCCCAGCTGTTCATAAGCTCGATCAGTCGGCACAGGATAGCGATTCCCTCGATCTCCCGAGGGACGAGCGTTTCGTGGGCGGCGTTAGATTGTCAAACTGTAGATGCCGGCCGCGATATATCGTCAAGGGCAAAGCAGGAGGAGACAGCGTTTCAGTCAGGTGCTTTGGATCTTGCGCGCGAAGTGATGTCCAGCCGCACAGCCGTCTTCATGGTGAGACCACGCCCAACATTCGGCCGGAAATGGACCCCGATGCAGTGCCCCCAGCCATCGTGATGGTTACGTTCCCGTCGGCCACCTCGACGGCAATCGGGATGAAGACAGTCGTGGACCACTTCGGAGCTCGCTTGCCCTGGCGTGGACCCAGCGTGTACTCGCCGCCCGCCTCATAAGACAGGGTCACACTGCCGACGCCCTGGTAGTAGGCCTGCGGCGGCGTTATCTCCGGAGTGGGCTCGCCCATGAGTTCGAGCTGAAACGTGACCGTACCGTCGTCGCTGCCCCAGCTGTCGTACGCGATGAACTCCGAGCCCCCGTTCGAAAGGCGAGTGGTTGACGTCGCGCTCACGATCGCCGACAGCCCGCCATGCCAGCCGCCTGCCGGTGTCACCCCGGCCGTATCGGCCGCCAGGTGCTTCACCCAGAGATCGAACGTTGCGTTCACGACCCCGGTGGCCGATGCTGGCGTCCGCTCTGACGCCGCTCCCGGACTCATCGCCGCAAGCGTGACTAAAGGCTCGCTCGGGCCCTGGCCGGGTTGCTGCGGCACGGGCTGCGTCGCGGCCTGGGCGTCGCCCGGCCCAGCATCCGGGTCGATGTTTTGCGCCTCGAAGGTTGGCGGGGCAGAGTATCGGAGATGGGCAACCTCCGCGCACTCGATGTGCCACGTCGTTGTCGCCCGGCTCGGTTCAGTCTCGCCGGGGTCCTCGGTCGGCGGTAACCCGGCGAGTTCGTCGGCGACCTTCTTGATCCGATCGAGGTCGCCGGCGTACCTTTCCACCAGATCGTTCACCTGCTGTTGATAATCGGTCTGCTGGTCCTCGAGATCGCTGCCCTCCTCAGGTGAGGGCGGAGGAGCGAACATTCTGTCGGCGGCCGACGCCTGGAAATCCAGGGTCAGCTTCGCCAACTCGTCCATGAACGCGCCAGCCTCCTCGCAGCCTTCAGGCACGGGCTTGTGCGCTTTGCGGAACGCACCGGCCAACGCCGTCCCGGAGGCGAAGCCCATCTTCCGCGAATTCTCGATCACCGTCTTGTAGGCACTGGCCGCGGCCTCCTGGAGCGTGCCGATCTTCTCGTAGTTCGCCCGGCTTTGATCAAGAGCCCGCTGCGCGGCCTCGTCCAACGTGCCGATCTGGTCGTAACTACGCTGCACCTCGGCGGCCGCCTTGGAGGCCGCTTCCTGTAGCGTGCCAATGGACGCCATGCAGTCCTGGATCTGTTTGAGCGCTTTCTGGGTGACTTCGTCGAAGCTCGGCCCCGCAGGCATCATAGTCGGAGAGGCCTTGGCGAATGACTCGCTCAGCAATGCCATCAGCCCCATATTCTCTTCGTACTTGCGGCCGATCTTTTCCCGCTGCTCGTCCGAAAATTTGGGCATCACCAATCCCCGCCGGTGCCCGCTCCGCGCAACGCAGGTCCGCTCGTACGATCATGTGCTAATGTCTTACCGACGCCCGTTCGATCCGAGCGCAAGGCACCCCTACCGGCGTCTTGGTTATGTCGCCATGATTTGGATCAACGGCGTCCGCCAGCAAGCCCTCTTACACTTAAATCCGTCGGCGGAGGGTCGAATGCGATACGCAAAAGAATTCCCCCCGTCCGCCGAACGCTACCATGCTCAGCAGCGAGAACTACATATCGCAGATCGCACAAATCGGAAGCGATATCCGGCACGACCAATTGCTCCGCAGAATATCACACCCACCGCTAATTTGCCGGAGACCTTTTGCGTCTTGAGATCAGACAGGGCTTGTGAAAGCTCCCTAGGCTGGAACTATAGACACCAACAGAAGCGTTTGCTTCCAAAAGCCGACATGCGATGGCTGCCGTCCCGGCCCGCTGCTGAGCGTCCTGGTCCTGATGGCCGGGCTGACCCGAGCGGGATCGTCAGCCTTGCTCGTTGGGCGCTGCCTTCGGATCCAGCCGGCGCCGCCTCGCCCCTGGGCGTGGACGCCGGACGGGCCGCTTGCGAAACTCCAATCCGCACATCGCGATGTCGATGCTCTCGGTCGGCTGCCGCAGGCGGCGGTCGTGAAACCCGAGCCACTTCTCGACCTGACGCACCAGGATGCGATCCAGACCAAGATCCCGCAGCAGTTCGTCCCGCGTGTGCAACGCCGCGATATCGACGACGTAGTCGCGCTGCTTCGTCACGGTCCGGCCGACCAGCCGCGCATAATCACTCGACATCAACAAAGTCACGACCCGCTCAGGCAAATGCGGCTTGGCCATTTCCATCCCTGCCCCCCGCCGTGCCTGCTTGCGCTCGGGAATGCCCGGCCCGCAACATGCACAATCACGACGATCACTGATGCCAGGCAGCGTGGTGCTCCATCCGCGTCACGCGCCGTCGGAAAGCTGCACGCCGGTTCATTCCCGGCCGGCGGCCGCCTCTACGAGTATGCGCGCAGCCATGTCCTGCTCCGGGCCGCGCTGCCGTCCCGTGCCGGACAGCAGTGACGCCGTGATCTCGTGGGCGCGCATCGGCAACACCGACAACAGCGTATCGCTGAGACCATGTGAGATTTCCGAGCAGCCCTGCAGATGGACCTGCGGACGAAATCCAGGACTGGTCTGCAGACGATAGTCGCGCTCGAGCGCGCTGGTCTCGATGTAGCGGCTGATCGGATCGAGAAAGGCCGGGATCGGCGATCGTTCGTAGCCGGTGGCCAGCACCACCGCATCATAGGTCGCGCGGTGCCGCACGTCCTCGTCCTTGTTCAAGATTTCGAGCGAAACTCCTTCCGGCCCGGCTTCGGTCCCCACGACCTCGCTGCGTGGATGCAGCGCAAGCCGCTGTGCTCCAGCGATTCGTTGCTGATAGGCCATGCGGTAGAGCTGGTCGAGCAGCTCCGGATCGACCACGGCATAATTGGTGTTGCGGAAGCTGCGGATGATCGCACGGCGCTGGCTCTCCTCGCGCGAATGAAAGTAGTCGGTGTAGTCGGGATTGAAGATCTCGTTCACGAAGGGGCTGCTGTCCGAGGGCTTGAGCGCGTGTCCGCGGAACACGAGGTCGATGCGCACGTCCGGATGCCGCTCGCCCAGATCGAGCGTGACCTCGGCTGCACTCTGGCCGCCGCCGATGATCGCGACGCGAAGCGCGCGGCCGTGCATCGCGCCCACGACCGGCGAGTCGAGATAGCCGCTGGTGTGCACCACCCTCCGATCTCTTGCGATCGGCTGGAATACGGCCGGGACGTGCGGCACGCCGCCGACCGCCACCACCAGATTGCGCGCGCTGCGCGAGGTCTCCGTGCCCTCCTCCGTCCGCGTCACCACACGCAGCGCAGTGACGGACTGGCCGGCCCCGACCGGCTCGACCGCGACGACCGTCTCGCCATACTCGACCATGGCGCTGAATTGGCCCGCCACCCAGCGCAGATAGTCGTTGAACTCGATACGGCTGGGATAGAACGTCTTGCAGTTGGTGAAATCCAGCAGCCGTCCCGACTTGTGCAGGTAGTTGACGAAGGTGAACGGACTGGTCGGATCGCGCAGCGACACCAGATCCTTGAGGAAGGATATCTGCATGTTGCTGCCGGGAAGCAGCATGCCGCCGTGCCATTTGAAGCTGGGCTGCCGCTCCACGAACAGCGATCGGCACGTCAGACGCCGTTGTCTGGCGCAGTCGTCGAGCGCGATCGCAAGCGCCAGATTCGATGGCCCGAAACCGACGCCGACGACATCATAGTCGGTGGTGGATTGATACGACATGGGTGATGCTCCGTCAGCGTTGAGACTCGATGGTGGCGTCCGTTGCCGTCGGCTGCCACAGCCGGTCGGCAAAGAACCGTTCACGAAGCAACATGACCAGGGTTGCTCGCTTGTGCGGGAAGTCGAAATTCTTGATCCGGGCGAAGCCGGCGCGATCGAGATTGCGCAACTGCTGGAGGTGAGCCGCTGCAGGCTCGCCGACGATGCGCATCGTGCGATTATCGTCGAGAAACATGTAGTGCATGAGCGACGGCAACCACGCGGTGATGAACCCACGTCCACGGAACGCGTCCTCACCGACGATCACGTGCCAGCCCCGGTCATAGTCGGCCACGTCGTAGAACGGCGCGATGCGGTTCTCCTTGGCCCAATACAGCTCGAAATAGCCGAACGGCTGCTCGCCGAAGCAGCCTATCAGCGGCAGCATGTGCGGGTCCGCCTCCAGGCTAGAGAGATACCGCCGATGCTTGTCGAGGTCGCCTGCTTCGTTCCAGAACGCATCCACGCGCGGATCGTTGAGCCAACGATGAACCAGCGCGAGATCCCGCTCGATGTCGACGGCCCGGAAGCTGACGACATCGGACAGCCACGGGATGAAGCGGGAATAGACCCGGCCGACCGGCTTGGGCGGCCGCCGTGGATGCCGCTTGCCGCCACTGATGGCATAGGACAGCGGAAACGCGGGCCGCGCGGCCTCCACCAGCCAAGCCTCCCGTCGTTGCATCAGCATCTCTGGAAGGATCATCGGCGCGCCATCGACGATCACCACGACGCCATCGCGAGCCAACGACGATGCCGCTGCAGAGTATTCACCGAGCTCGAGGGTGAGGCTATCAAGCGATGGATGCCAGCCGAACAGCGCTTCGGCCGCGGCGGACACTGCCCTCACCCTGCACCGGGCATCTCCGACCTCGTCCGACAGGGCGAGCGTGCCTCGATCCGCATCGAACCGCGCCGATAGGAGCAGCTCACCGTCGGCGATCACGCGAACGACTCCATTGTCCCGGATGACCGACATCTCGGCACCGGCTCCAGCCCGGAAGGCCTGACCTGTTGCATCGAAGCCCGCGCTCGCCTTCATGCTGTCCTCACTCTGTTGCTCTGCATGACCTGGTCATCGCCCGCTTCCGTCCGGGAGGACGACCTGTCCTTGCCTCGAGGACAAGACGGCTGTCCCGCCTGCAATCTGAATTCGTTCCGCGGGCTCACGCCCGCGACGGCTGGTGTGACGCAACGTCGTGTTGCCGGCGTGATTTCGACGAACGCCTCGCCCGTGCGATCTCAGCGGTTTGGACCGGCCCATCCTCGTGGATCCGTCCATCGCGCAGACGAACGATGCGGTCCGCGCAATGAAAGTAGCGATCGTCATGCGAGATCACGATGATCGTCTTGCCCAGTCGCTTCAGGTCAGCGAGCAACTCGGTATAGAAGACATGACGAAAGGCAGGATCCTGATCGGCGGCCCACTCGTCGAACACGAGCACCGGGCGGCCCTCGATCCAGGCGTTGATGAGAGCGAGGCGCTTGCGTTGGCCCGTCGAAAGGTCCGTCGTCGAGAACGCACCGTTCTCGATCGAGACCTTATGAGCCAGTTCGAGCCGATCGAGATAGCGACGTGCAAGCTCCGGCGTCTCGACACCATCCTGCAGCAGCGAGTCGAACAGGAAGTAGTCGGAGAACACGGTGGTGAAGAGCTGACGATAATCGTCTCGGGTCTCGCTCAGGACTGGCGTGCCGTCACGCAGCAGGACTCCATCGTCAGGGACATAGAGTCCCAGCAGCAGCTTGATCAGGGTCGTCTTGCCGCTGCCGTTCTCGCCGACGATGAAGACGATCTCGCCCCGCGAGATGCGCAGATCGATCGGCCCCAGCACGAAAGATTTGTCTCCGGACGCCGCCTGGAACGCATAGGAGACGCCACGCAATTCAATCGAGTCGATCCGCTCGCCAAGACGCTGTGACGGTTCGTCAAGCAGATCGCGCTCGGCGGTCGCGAAGTGTTCCGACAGTTCGGCAATGCGCCGCATTGCCACCTGCGCGCGTCCGAGCGACGGCAGCATGCCGATCAGCTGATCGATCGGTCCACGCATGAACAGCAGCACCAGAACGAAGCCGCTAGAGACGGATGGCGGGCTGTCCGGCCAGAGCAGCGGTCGCAGCAAGAGCGCGGTTCCGATCACGAGGAACAGCAGCACCGTTCCGAGCGCGCGAGCGGTGACCAGGAGATTGATGGCGCTAATCTGAACGTCGCTGATCCGTTCGACGGTGCGCTGGATCAGATCGACATGCACATGGTGCCGACGGGGCCGATGCAACCGCAGCTCCTTCGCGCCCTCCGCGATCGTGCGGTAGTGCTTCTGCAGATCGTCCTCATACTGACGCGCGAGGTTGAAGCCGGACATGCCGCGCTGCCGCGCCCGGACATGCGCGAGCGATCCGAGCGCGATCAGCGCCGCCGTGACCAGAAACAGCGGCCACGACAGCACGGCGAGATAGACCAGGCAGCCGGCGACGATGACGCCGGAGACCAGAAACGCCGGGAAAAAGAATGCGAAGTCGCTGATCGCGTCGACGTCCTTTGTCAGGACGGGAATCAGCCGGTGAGCCCGGTAGGATTCCAGCTGATCGATCGGCGCCATCAGGATCTTGGCCGCCAATGACTTGCGCAGAGAGGCGACGATGCGCTGCCCGACGACGTTGGCGCTGATGTCAGATCCCACCGATCCGATCACGATCAGAGCGCAGAGCCCGGCAAACGTGGCGACCAGGCTGCCGATATCGCCCGAGCCCGCGTAAAGGCCCTTGTTCACCACGGCGAGCAGGCTGGCGACGCTGCCGCCGCCGACAAGGCCGAGCAGGAGCCCGCAGAGCACCAGCTTCCAGTATGGCCGCAGCAGGCTGCCGGCATGCGCAATCCCGGGATCGGATGCGGTCGTCATCAGCGGCCAACTCCCGATTGCTGGGTGAAGATTTCGGCGAGCCGGGCGCCGATTTCGGCGCGTGCCCGCAGTGCATCCGGCACGACATTGCCCATCCGCAGAAACTCGTGGATCATGCCGGGATAGATCCTCTGATCGACGGCCACCCCGGCCGCGCGCAACCGCGCGGCGTAGTCCCGGCCTTCCGAGATCAGGGGATCGAACTCGGGGAGAAGCAGCATCGCGGGTGCAACACCTGCGAGATCGGGGGCAGTCAGCGGCGCAAACCGCCAGTCCTGCCGGTCGGCATCGTCACGCAGATAGTGGTTGAAGAACCACTCCACGGTCTCGCGCTCAAGCAGAAAGCCGGAGCCGAATGTGGTGTAGGAATCCGACGTCTGTTGCGGACTGAGGCCCGGATAGGCGAGCACCTGGAGCAGAGGCTGTGGCAAGGTCCGATCGTCGCGTGCCGCAATGGCCAGCGCGGCCGCCAGCGTACCGCCGGCACTGTCGCCCCCGACGGCGACCCGCTGCCGGTCCAGACCGTTGGCAGGTCCCTCGCGTCCGATCCAGGCGAGCGCATCGACGCAGTCCTCGAAAGCAATCGGAAACCGATGCTCCGGCGCGAGCCGATACCCGATCGACAGCACGGCCGCGCCGCTGTCGACCGCGAGCCCCCGGCAGAGCGGCTGATGGGAATCGAGACTGCCGACGACGAAGCCGCCACCATGCATGTAAAGCAGCACCGGCAGCGGCTCGGCGCAGTTCAGTGGTCGATCGGCATAGAGCCGCGCCGCCATTTCTACTCCGTCGCGCATCGGGAGGCGCAGCTGCTTCTCGTGGGCGAGCGGCGATGGATCGACGTCCAGCAACGGCGATGAGGCGTCGAAATCGGCGCGCGCCTGTTCCGGCGTGAGTTGTGGAAACGGAATGCGCGCACCGGTCTCTGTTCCGAGCTGAATCATCTCCAGCAGCGCTGCAATGTCGGGATGAAGGCTCATGACCACCTCACTCTGCCAATTCGGATTGATGCGCTTGCACCGCCTGCGCCGCGCCGCTCGGCTGCAGCCACGACCAGATCGACGAGAGGAACGCCTGACTGCTCAGGATCGAGAAATGGTCGGCATCGATGACACCGAGATCCACCGCGGTCGTCAGTCGCGCCTCCAGCAGGTCGCGCTGCTTGAGCCGCCCGGCCGTCCACCAACAAGCGGGGTCGGCACCGAGATCGGCAGGCCAGTCGGCCTCGTAAGCAAGCCGCTCGAGGTGCCTCCCGACCTTGAACGCACCGACAATGTCATCCGGGCCGAGCAGCCCGTCCCGCGCCTGCAACGGGGTCGTTGCGATCGCAGTCGCGATCAGCCGCCTGATCGCCTCGTCGGTGTCCGGATCGCCCGCCTCTCGGATCGCCGCCGCGTGAGACCTGATCGTCGACAGTTGAGCACCGGGCATTGCTACGGAGAGCAGCCCGAGCACATCGTCGGTCCAATGCCTCTCGGCGCGCGTTTCGACGCGGCGCGCTCGGTCGGGCACGAAGCTGTCGATCAGTCCGAGGCTCGCGACCTCCTGGCCCCGGCGCCCCAGTTCGGCGGCGACGAGCGCTGCGATCAGGCCGCCGAGCGACCAGCCGATCAGATGGTAGGGCCCGTTGTTCTGGGCACCAACGATCTCGTCAGCATAGTTGGCGGCCATGACCGACAGCGATGAGTCGGCAAAGGAGGGCTCGATGAAGCTGCGACATTGCAGCCCCAGCAATTGACGCCGTCCCTCCATGCACCGCGCCAACTGCGCATAGTCGAACACGGTGCCGAAGCCGCCATGGAAACAGAAGACAGGCGCGATCCCCGGCACGGCCGTATTCAAGGGCAGCAGAGCCGAAGGCCGCGCCGACTGGCTGTCGGGCTTGCCGAGCAAGGCGCGAATGGTCGGCTTCTGCAGGAGGTCGCGCAGCGTGATGTCGCTGCCGATGATCGGCTCGCGCCGAAGCCCTGCGATCACCTTCAGACTCAGAATCGAGTTGCCGCCAAGCTCGAAGAAATTGTCGGTGACGCCCACCTGCGGGATGGCGAGGACGTTCGACCACAACCTTGCCATCGCGATCTCAGCCGGGGTTTCCGGCGCGATGAACGCGCGTGCCGCCGCGATGTCCGGTGCCGGCAAGGCCTTGCGATCGATTTTCCCGCTCGACAGCGTCGGCAGACGATCGAGCACGATGATCCGCGCGGGCACCATGTAGGCCGGCAGGCTGCGGCGCAACGACGCCGCCAGGCTCACCGACAGTCGTTCGGCCAAAGAGCCAACGGCATCGCGCGCGTCCTTCGGCGCCACGTAGCCGATGAGCTGGTTGCCTCCGACGCCAGGTACGGCAAGCACGGCCGCCTGCGTGACCGCCTGCTCCGACAGCAGGGCCGACTGGATCTCTCCCAGCTCGATTCGGAATCCGCTGACCTTGACCTGGTCATCACCGCGTCCGAGATACTCGATCACGCCGTCCTCGTCCCAACGCGCCAGATCACCGGTGCGATACAGGCGAGCGCCGGGATCGGGGGAGAATGGATCCGGCACGAAACGCTCGGCGGTGAGGCCGGGCTTGGCGTGATAGCCGCGCGCGAGTCCGAGACCCCCAATATGGAGCTCGCCTGCCGCCCCGGCCGGAACAATGTTGAGCTGGCTGTCGAGGATGTAGGCTGTCCGGTTGCCGACGGGAACGCCGATCGGCGCATAGGCCTTGTCGCAGTCGGCCTTGCCATCGACTTTCCACACCAGCGGCGTCACCACTGTCTCCGTCGGTCCATATCCATTGATCAGGATCTGCGGCTTCAGCGTCCGCTTCACCTTGTCGAACCCCGCTTTCGGCATGGCCTCGCCGCCGAACGAATACAGCCGCACCGGCGGCGGATGGCCGGTCTGCTCGACCCAATCCGCAACCTGCTGCAGATAGGCCGGAGGCAAACCGAGATGTGTGACGCCGTGCGCACGCGCCGCCTCGACGGTCTGTTCAGGGGTCCACAGCTCCGCGTCGCGCATGACCAACCGCGCCCCAGCCGACAGCACCGTGAGCCAGCGCTCATGCGCGCCATCGAAGGCGAGCGACAGGAAGTGCAGCTCGCAGGATTGCGCATCGATCTCGTAGAGCGAAGCGGTTGCGCGGCAGTGCATGGCCAGCGGCCCATGAGCGACCGCGACGCCCTTTGGACGTCCGGTCGAGCCGGACGTGTAGATCACATAAGCGAGATTTTCCGGATGCAAGCGCGGCTGCAGCGGATGATCCGGTCCGGATTCGAAGTCGAAGCCGGCAAGATCGATGCAAGCAACGTCATCCGGCGCGGGGATGCTGCCGTCCGCGCCGCATAGGACGAACGCAGCGCCGCTGTCGTGCAGCAGGTAGGCGATCCGCTCGGATGGAAGCCCGGGATCGAGCGGCACATAGGCTCCTCCCGCCTTCAACACGGCAAGCAACGCCAGCATCGTCGCTTCCGTGCGCTCGACCACGACGCCGACGCGCTGGTCCGGCGCAAGGCCAAGCGCGATCAGATGACGCGCCAGCCGGTTGGCCCGGCGGTCGAGCGCACCGTAGGACAGGTCCTTGCCACCGATGGTCAGCGCAACGCGCTCGGGCTCAAGCCGCGCCTGTCGGCTGATCGCCTCATGCACGAGCGGCCCCGATGCCGCGGGCACGGCCTGCCCATTGCAGACCTGCGCGCGCGCCAGGTCCTGGATGGTCGCCGGCTCGATCGCCCCGAGCAACGCAGCCGGTTCCTGAGTCAAGGCAGTCAGAAGGTGCTCGAATTGCGCTCGGATCTGCTCCGCCTGCACAGGCGTGAAGCGGCTCGGCATGTACGTGAATTCGACCTGAATCGTGTCTTCGACCATCACCGACAGGTCCATCGGGTAGTTGGTGACGTCGACCGTGCGCAGGCCCGCAAAGCGGAGCGAGCCGTCGCCGACCAGCCCGCGATCGATCGGGTAATTTTCGAAGACTATGATGCTGTCGAACATGGCCTCGCCGGCGCGGCCCGCCCAGCTCTGGATGTCGTAGAGCGGAGTCTGCTCATAGTCGCGCATCGCGGCGTTGCGTGCCTGGATCGAGCGCAGCCAGTCGCCGATGGTGCTGGCCGCCGGCGGCGTCTCGATCATCGGCAGCGTGTTGATGAAGAGGCCGATCATCTGCTCTGCGCCATCGAGGCTCGCAGGACGGCCGGCCACGGTGACGCCGAAGGTGACGGTCTGCTGGCCGGTGTAACGCTGCAGCAGCAGCGCCCAGACGCCCTGGATCAGGGTGTTCAGGGTGACGCGCTCGCGACGTGCGAACGCCTTCATGGCCACCGTCGCGCCCTCGTCGAACCGGGCGTAGCAGCGAAGATGCCCATGCGCATCATTGCGGCGCGCGCCGAACGCGTCGGCCAATTGCGTCGGCTGATCGAATGCGGCCAGTTGCGCCCGCCAGAAGCGCTCGGCACTTCCGGCATCCTGGACCATGAGCCAGGCGATATAGTCACGGTAGTGCGACGGACCGCGTGCGAGCCGTCGTCCGGCGTAGCTGTCCAGGACTTCACCGAGGAAGCGCGCCGAACTCCAGCCGTCCATCAGGATGTGGTGGTAGGTCCAGATCAGGCGGTGACAATCATTATCCACCCGCAGCAGACGGACGCGTTGCAGAGGTGGTCGGGCCAGATCGAACTCCGCATCACGCTCACCGGCCAGAGCCGCCGAGAGCATGGCCTCGTCGACGACCTGCTCGCGCCAGTCTTCGGTCTCGAACGGCACGATCGCCTGGCGGTAAACGGCCTGCAGCGGCGAACCCGACAGCTCGCGCCAGAGAAAGCCGGTTCGCAGCATCGGGTGCCGGGCAGCGACCTGTTGCCACGCCGAGCTGAGGCGCTCGACATCGAGACCGCGAATCTCGACGCTGATCTGGTTGACGTAGATGCCGCTACCCGTATCGCGCAGGCTGTGAAACAGCATGCCCTGCTGCATCGGCGACAACGGATAAATGTCCTCGATGCAGTCCCAGTCAAGCCCGAGCCGCGCGAGCTCCTCATCGCCGAGACCTGCCAACGCACCGGCGGTCACGGCCGCCGTCCGCTCGCCCGCGTCAGGCGCACGACAGACTGGCGCCAGCAGCTCGATGGTCTGGTGCTGGAACACATCCCTTGGCTCCAGGACCAGACCGGCCCGTCGCGCGCGGCTGACCACTTGCAGCGAGATGATGGAATCACCACCGAGCTCGAAGAAATTATCGGTGACGCCGACCTCGTCCTGGTGCAGCAGATCGGCCCAGATCGCGGCGAGCGTCGCCTCGGCCGGATTGCGCGGCGCGACGCGCACGCGCTCGGCCAGCGCCGCATCCGGTTGCGGCAGCGCCTTGCGGTCGATCTTGCCGTTCGGCGTCAGCGGCAGCTGGGG
>NZ_CAFI01000311.1 GCF_000239775.1 Bradyrhizobium sp. ORS 375 | reverse complement strand
TTCAGGTTCGGGCTCGGGCTCGGGCTGCGCCGGCTGAGCCTGTGCGGCCGGAGGTGTGTCATCCAAACCCGCCAGCAATGCGTCAATATCGTCCTGGCTGTTGCTGGCCGCCGCTGCGGGCGCGGGCGGCGGGGCCGGCGCCGGCTTCGGGGCGGCCGCCGCAATCTTCGACGGCGGGATGTCGTTCATGACCGGCTTCGGAGCCGGTGCTGCAGCAACGGGCTTCTCGGCCTTGGCGGGCTCAGGCGCAGCCGCCTTCTCGGCGGCCTGCGGCTTCCCCTCGTCATCGGCAATGATGCGCCGGATGGACGCCAGAATCTCCTCCATGGAGGGTTCTTGGACCTTTGCAGGCTGCGTCATTTCCGACTCCAAATCAGCAACGCCGCCGAACGGATCCGCTGGGCGCCACAGGCACGGGCGCCGGATCCAAGTGGCTCGGACTTCTCAACGAACATGCCGACTTGTCTCCGAGGAGGCCCTTAATCGATGCAGAACAACAGAACGATACTGGCCAGATCGGAGACTATTCTTGGATGAACATCCGACGTAGTCCGAATCGTTCGGCGGCCATTTTGAGGCTATGTCATGGCAACAAATGAATGCAAGCAACGCCGGCCGCGAACCGGTGGAGCACGGAGTTCGCCGCTCAAGCGTCGCGCATTCATCACAACTACAGCATGTGCCATAAAAAAATCCCCCGGCCAAGGACCGAGGGATCTGCTTCAATCTTAAGGATGTACTAACGACCATCCGGCGTCCGTACCCCCGCCCAGCTGTCGCGGATCTGCTGGTAATGCACGCTGGGATCGTAGGTGGTCGTGGGCAGGTTCAGCACCTGCGGCGACAGCCGTCCGACAGTCTGCAGCACCGAATAGGACGCCACGACCCGATCATGCTGGGCGGTGACCAGCGACACCCGCGCGTTGACCAGCGCCTGCTGAGCGTTGAGAACGTCCAGGGTTGTCCGCTGGCCCGCTTTGGCTTCTTCGCGGACGCCGTTCAAGGCGATTTCCGAGGCAGAGACCTGGGCCTGCGCGGACTGCACCTGGGCCTTGCCCGCGAGCAGCTTGCCCCAAGCCGACACCACATCCGACCGGGCCTGATCGCGCGTCTGCTCGAGCGCCAGGCGCTGCTGTGCAAGGTTCTCCTTCGACTGCCGAATCAACGAGTATTCCGCGCCGCCCTGATAGATCGGCACATTGAGCTGCGCCGTCGCGGCCGCGTTGAAGGCGCGATAGGACGTCAGAGCCGTTTCGTAGGACTGCGTTGCGGAGGCCTGAACGGTGACGGTCGGCAGCAGCGCGCCTTCCTTGATCTTCACGTCCAGGAACTGCACGTCGATGCCGAACATCGCCGCGGTCACGCTCGGGCTTTCGGTCAACGCGGTCTCGATCGACTGCTGCAGCGTCGGCGGCAGATAGCGGTCCACGGGCGATCCCGGCGCCAAATTCTCGGGATCGTTGCCGATGATGCGGCGGAAGTTCGAACGCGTCGCGGTCAGGTTCGCTTCGGCTGTGAGCTGCTGCGTGCGGCCGGCAGCGAGTTGCGCCTCGGATTGCGCGACGTCCGTGCGAGTCACTTCGCCGACGTTGAAACGGTCGCGCGTCTGCTTCAGCGTCTGCTCGAGCACGCGCGTATTGCTGCGCTGCACCTCCACGATCGCCGCATCGCGCAGATAGTCCATGTAGATCGTCGCGGCCTGGAGCAGCACCTGCTGCTCCAGCACCCGAAGGGCTTCGCGCTGCCCTGAGACGTTCGCCTCGGCCTTGCGGACCCCATTCGCGGTCTGCTGCCCGTTATAGAGCGTCTGGTTGACAGTGAGCCCGACGCTGCGCGGGCGCTGCGCGCCGTGCAAGGCCGGAGTGGCAGGCGCGGTTTGTGCGTCGGTGTAGGAGTATCCGGCCGACGCCGTCAGATTGACCTTAGGCCGATATCCAGACAGGGCCTGAGGGACGCCTTCGTCGACAGCACGAACCTGCGCCCGCGTCGCGTTCAGTTGCGGGTTGTTCTGATAAGCGCGCACCAGCGCAGCCTCGATCGTGTCGGCGAGCACAGGCGCCGGGCCCGCACAAGCCATCACGAGAACCGCAGCCGCCGCCGCAGTAACGAGCTTCACCCCAAACATCCCTGTTCCATTCTTTCGTTACCGGCTCGAACGCCAGAGCCGGGCCGTAACCTATTGAAGAGACTCCCGCGCACCTCGCACCTTATTCCCCATGCAAGCGTAACGGAACCACCCTCACCTGGAACTCATGCCGAAATCTCTCCACGTGCAGCATCCCGGCCACACTCCTGATTTGAAACAGAATTTCGACGACCCGACGCCGTGAAGAGGACTCAGCACGGCCCCTTGCGCGACGCGACCGCCGCGCACGCATGATTCGACAGGAACCGTCGAAACGTCTTGGAATCAGAACACGAACTCGGGGACCCGTTCGAGACCGGGAACAACCGGTGCCGCGGCATCGAACAGGACCCTGCTGCCGACGTCACCATGCGATCGCGTAAAGATCATGGCGCGAGCGGGTCGGTTCTTCGCAAACACGCCGACCAGGCGGCCACCATCCTTCAGCTGGCGGCAAAGCCCGTCGACCGCAATCTCGGTGGCGCCGTTCAGGAGAATCACGTCGAAACGGCCATCCGCCGGGTCACCCTGAACCGGCGGCGCCACCCGAATCGTGACCGGGCAGCCGGCAGCGCCGGCCAGCAACTGCTTGGCGCGCCCTTCCAGTGCGGGGTCGACCTCGGTCGCAGTCACGCTGCCGGCCAGCCTGGCGGCGAGCGCCGCGAGATAGCCGGTCGCACAGCCGACGACGAGCACATGGTCCGTCGGCTTGATCTCCGCCGCCTGCAGCAGCTTCCCCGTCAGCATCGGCTTGATCAGGTAACGCTTTGATGCGCCGGCTTCGGCGACGTCGAGATCCAGATCGAGATAGGCAAGCGCCTGCCGATCCGCAGGGACATAGGCCTCCCGCGGCACGGTCAGCAACGCATCCAGCACGCGGTGGTCGGTGACGTCGTTGGTCCGAACCTGACCATCGACCATTTTCTGACGCGCCGTCGTGAATGAAGACATGAGCAGACCTGCAAGCAAAGCGGAGGGGACCGCGAACGATCTGCGCAATCTTTTGGTACAAGGCTCCCGAAAAGGCAACACGCGGTTCACCCGGGGGGCGCGCGAGATCCCTTGAGCGCGTGAGGTGCCCTGGGCGTCGGGCGAACGATTATTCGATCACCACGGCCAGCCGGCCGATCAGCTGCACGATCTCGTCGAGGTGCTCCGAATCGCCCCGCGTCACCGCATCGGCCAGCCGCGTCAGGCACTCGTCATCGCTCAGTCGTGCGACCGGATCGGGAATCAGCGAAGGTGCGGCGACGGCTTGAGTGAACTGGATGATGGTATTCGGCATCTGACGACACTCCCTGACCGCCGGCGGTGGCACGTTCCA
>NZ_CAFI01000312.1 GCF_000239775.1 Bradyrhizobium sp. ORS 375 | reverse complement strand
CGCAGCGGCCGGCGCGGCCGGCTTCGCCTCGGTGCCCTCGGGCTCCTCGCCGACGGCCAGGCGTTGGCCGTCATAGACGGTGGTTTCGCAGGGACGTTGGGTCTCGGCCAGCGCCGCGCAGATCCGGGCGGCCGCGGCCGCATCGGTCAGCGGGCCGGCGCCGAGCCTCAGCTGCATGCCCGCGCCGCTGCGGCTTTCCTTCACCATCATGATCGGCTTGAGCGAAGCGAGATCGGGATTGGCCTTCGCCAAACCTCGCCACAGGGTCCGCAAGCCGCCGATCGTGTTGGCTGCGCCGAGATCGACCGCGAACTCGGTCTTCTGGATGGCCGTGACAGCGTCCGCGGTGTCGGCGCTCTTGGTCGTCGCCGAATCTGCGGTATCCGCCTTCGCCAGCCGGTCCGGCTCGGCCGGCTTGGTGGACGGCTCCGTCGGCGTGGCTGGCTTGGCTCCAGCAGCCCCGGCAGGGAGTTGAGCTGGCGACGACCCCGCCGGGGCCACCGCGCCGGAGATCGCGACCGAAAGCCCTTTGGTCGGTTCCGGCCTGGGCTTGTCCGCGCCGGCAGCCGCAGCGGGCGACGCCGGGGCGCTGGCGCCCGGTTGAGCAGCATTGGCTGCAGCCGGCTGGCCCGGCACAGGCATGAATGGCGACAGATTGGCGAAGGCGGGCAGCGCACTGGGCGGCGCCGCGGACGTCGGGGGCGGCGGCGCCGGCTGCGACTCGACGGCCGCGATCTGCGGCGCCGGGGCGGGCTTGCCGGCGGCGGGCGGAGCGGCGCCGGCCTGGGCGCTCTGCTTGGCCAGCGCGCCGGTCACCAGCTCGACATTCTGCTCGAGGATGGTCACGCGCCGGTAGAGCTGGTCGCGATCGGTGTTCAGCGTCTCGATCGCCGAACCGAGCTGGCGGGCCTCGCTCTGCGTCTCCTTGGCGAGCGATTGCAGCAGTTGCGCCTGGCGCGACAGGTCGGCCGCGGAAATGCGGTCCTTGCGCCAGCCCTGCGCCGTCTGGTTGGCGAAAATGGCCAATCCGACCGCGCCGACAGCGCCCGCGCCCCACCAGCCGAGGCGCCACAGCCCACCGCGATCGAGCTCGTTTTCATCCGCAAACAGTCCGGACAGCGTTCCGCCCGTCTTTTCAGCTCCATGCGCGCCGGCTGATTTGTGGGAGTCCTTAGCCATGAACCTGCCTTAATCGAATCACGAAGCGAACATTAACAGGAAAACCAGTATGGGTTTCAGTCGGCGCAGCTTGCCGCGCGCCCAAAACGATTTATGACAGCGTCAACTGTGTCGCTCCGTGATTTCAGGGTGTTTGATGACCGCTCGATCCAGTCTGACCATCGTGCTTGCGGCGGGAGAGGGCACGCGGATGCGCTCGAGCCTGCCCAAGGTGCTGCATCCCATCGCCGGCGAATCATTGCTCGCGCACGTGCTCGCGGCTGCGCCACGTGGCGATGGCGCGGCCATCGCAGTGGTGGTCGGGCCGGAGCACGCCGCGGTCGAGAAAGAAGCGAGGCGCCTGCGCCCTGACGCAGCCATCTTCGTGCAACGCGAGCGGTTGGGCACGGCGCACGCCGTTCTCGCCGCACGCGAGGCGATCGCGCGTGGCGCTGACGATCTGCTGGTCGCGTTCGGCGACACCCCGCTGATCTCTGCTCAAACCTTTGCGCGGCTGCGGGCGCCGCTGGCTGGGGGCGCAGCGCTCGCGGTGCTCGGATTCCGCGCGGCCGATCCCACCGGCTATGGACGGCTGCTGATGGACGGATCGAAGCTGGTCGCGATCCGCGAGCAGGCCGATGCGAGTGAGGCGGAGCGCGCCGTCACGCTGTGCAACGCCGGCGTGATGGCGTTGGACGGCCGCCGCGCGCTGGCGATCCTCGACAAGATCGGCAACGCGAACAGCAAAGGCGAATTCTATCTCGTCGATGCCGTGGCGATCGCGCGCGAGCAGGGGCTCGATGCGGTCGTGATCGAGACCTCCGAGGACGAGGTCCGCGGCATCAACACCAAGGCGCAGCTGGCGCAGGCCGAGGCCGCGATGCAGGCCCGGCTGCGGCAGGCGGCGATGGACGCGGGTGTGACGCTGATCGCGCCGGAAACCGTCTATCTCGCGGCGGACACCACCTTCGGCAAGGACGTCACGATCGAGCCGTTCGTGGTGATCGGGCCCGGCGTGTCGATCGGCGACGGCGCCATCGTGCATTCGTTCTCGCACATCGTGCAGTCGAAGCTCGGCAGCAACACGCTGCTCGGTCCCTTCGCGCGCCTGCGGCCTGGCACGTCACTGGGCGACGGCGCCAAGATCGGCAACTTCGTCGAGGCCAAGGCCGCCGTCTTGGAGCCCGGCGTGAAGGTCAATCATCTGTCCTATATCGGCGACGCCCATGTCGGCGCCAACTCCAACATCGGCGCCGGCACCATCACCTGCAATTATGACGGCTTCAACAAGCACAAGACCCGGATCGGCGAGGGCGCCTTCATCGGCACCAACACCTCGCTGGTGGCGCCGATCAACATCGGCGCGCGCGCCTATATCGGCTCGGGCTCGGTGATCACGCGCGACGTGCCTGACGATGCGCTCGCGCTGGAGCGCAGCCCGCAGACCACGCGGGAAGGCGCCGCGGCGCGCTTCCGGAGCGCGAAGCAGCGGCAGAAAAAGTAAGCCGCCAGATCAGCCTTCGTCGTCCTGGAACTCGGCGAACATCGCGCGCGTCAGGCGCCAGCCGCGCCGTGTGGCATGTTTGACGGGCTCATTGGTGTGATGCCTGATCGGCATCGGCTTGAGCTCATGTCCCATGGTCGGCGGGGGCCAGTGCGCCAGATGGCTGCCGGACGTCGGGTGCGACAGGCTGAGCGAGCTGGTGCCTTTGGGATCAGTTGGGCGGCGGGTATAGGTCATGGCGTCCTCTCCGACGCGATACTCTCTGCGCGAAAGCGTTGACCGGGCGTTAAGGCCAGCTTGAACCGGACCTCCGCGTCGAACCGGAGTTGCGTGCCGATGCCTCAGTTAAGGCTGCCACTTAACCCTGTCGCAATCCGCAATAATTATTGAATCCTGAAACTGCGCGGTTTTCGTTAAGACAATGCCACGCATTTGAATCTCTCTCGACGATTTGGGGACTAGCGCTGATGTGCGGAATCATCGGGATCCTGGGACGCGGGCCGGTTGCCGAGCATCTCGTCGATTCCCTGAAGCGTCTGGAATATCGCGGCTACGACTCCGCGGGCGTGGCGACGCTCGAAGGCGATCACCTCGATCGTCGGCGCGCCGAGGGCAAGCTGAAGAATCTCGAAAAGCGGCTCGAGCGTGAGCCGCTGAAGGGCCACGCCGGAATCGGCCACACGCGCTGGGCGACGCACGGCAAGCCGACCGAGAGCAACGCCCACCCGCACGCAACTGATAACGTCGCGGTCGTCCACAACGGCATCATCGAGAACTTCCGCGAGCTCCGCGCCGAGCTCGAAAAGCAGGGCGCCAAGTTCGCCTCAGAGACCGACACCGAGACCGTCGTTCATCTCGTCAATTCCTACCTGCTCAAGGGTCACACGCCGCAGCAGGCCGTCGCTGCCTCGCTGCCGCATCTCAAGGGCGCGTTCGCGCTCGCGTTCCTGTTCAAGGGCCACGGCAATCTGCTGATCGGCGCCCGCAAGGGCTCGCCGCTGGCGCTGGGCTATGGCGATGGTGAGATGTTCCTCGGCTCGGACGCGATCGCGCTGGCGCCGTTCACGGATACGATCAGCTATCTCGACGACGGCGACTGGGTCGAGATCACGCGCGACTCCGGCATCATCCACGATTCGACCGGCGCGGTGGTGAAGCGCGAGGTGCTGAAATCGGGCGCGTCGTCGTTTCTGGTCGACAAGGCTAACTACCGCCACTTCATGGCCAAGGAGATTCACGAGCAGCCGGAGGTCGTCGGCCACACGCTGGCGCGCTATGTCGACATGGGCACTGAGCGCGTCGCGCTGCCGGCGCGGCTGCCGTTCGACTTCAACGACATCCAGCGCATCTCGATCACTGCCTGCGGAACCGCGAGCTATGCCGGCTTCGTCGCAAAATACTGGTTCGAGCGTTTCGCGCGCGTGCCGGTCGAGCTCGATGTCGCCTCGGAGTTCCGCTATCGCGAGGCACCGCTGCGCAAGGGCGACCTCGCCATCTTCATCTCGCAGTCCGGCGAGACCGCCGACACGCTCGCAGCGCTGCGCTACGCCAAGTCGCAGGGCGTGCACACGCTCTCGGTCGTCAACGTGCCGACCTCCACGATCGCGCGCGAGAGCGAGATCGTCATGCCGACGCTCGCCGGTCCCGAGATCGGCGTCGCCTCCACCAAGGCCTTCACCTGTCAGCTGATGGTGCTGGCGGCGCTGGCGATCGCCGCCGGCCGCGGCCGCGGCGAATTGACCGAGGCCGACGAGACCAAGCTGGTGCATGGCCTCGTCGAGGTGCCGCGTCTGATCGCCTCGGCGCTGACGACGGAGCCGCAGATCGAGAAGCTCGCGCGCGAGATCGCGAAGTCGAAGGACGTGCTCTATCTCGGCCGCGGCACCTCCTATCCGCTGGCGCTCGAAGGCGCGCTGAAGCTGAAGGAGATCTCCTACATCCATGCCGAGGGTTATGCCGCCGGCGAGCTCAAGCACGGTCCGATCGCGCTGATCGACGAGACCATGCCGGTGGTCGTGATTGCGCCCTATGACCGGGTGTTCGAAAAGACCGTGTCGAACATGCAGGAGGTCGCCGCGCGCGGCGGCAACATCATCCTGATGACCGACGCCAAGGGCGCCGAGGAGGCGACCGTGGACTCGCTGGTGACGATCACCATGCCCGACATGGCCGCGACCTTCACGCCCATTGTCTATGCCATTCCGGTGCAGCTGCTGGCCTATCACACGGCCGTCGTGATGGGCACCGACGTCGACCAGCCGCGCAACCTGGCAAAGTCGGTGACGGTGGAGTAGGGCCGACGCTTCTTTCGGCGCATCCAGGCGATGCTCTCCATCGTCTGGAGTTCAGCAAGGCGTGAGTTGCCCCCCTCCGCCCATTCGGTGTCATCCCGGCGAACGCCGGGATCCATAACCACCGCGCTTCATGGCTTGTGGGTTCTGGCAGCTCCAGCCTGCCTCAAACTTCTTACTGTGGGTATAGGTCCCGGATCTGCGCCCGCCAACGCTGCGCGTTGTCGGGCTTGTCCGGGACGACACCGGATTTGTTTGCGTGCACACCTCCGGTGCCGTCAAGCGTACGATCGTTTTGAACCGCGCAGTCGTCGTGACTCAGCCACGCTTGCCATCTGATCCGCAATCCGACATCAGCGTATGATGATGACGCCGGCAGCGGACCGGCCAGTCCGCTTCACCAAGGCGATCTCGATGGCTCTCGACACCTGGCTGCTGTTCCTTCTGACGAGCATTGGCATCTCCCTGACGCCCGGGCCCAACGGCCTGCTCGCCCTGACGCACGGCGCGCTGCATGGCGGACGGAAGACGCTGTTCACGATCGCCGGCGGCCTGATCGGCTTCGTCCTGATCATGGCGCTGTGCATGTTCGGGATCGGCGCGCTGGTGCAGTCCTCGATCACCTGGCTCGTCGTGTTGAAGTGGGTCGGCGGGCTCTATCTCGCCTGGCTCGGCATCAAGCTCTGGCGCTCGCCGCCGGTGGCGGTCGATGTCGACGACAAGCCGGTCACGGCGAGCGGGCATGTGCTGTTTCGCCAGGGCTTCCTGACCGCGGCGACCAACCCGAAATGCCTGCTGTTCTTCAGCGCCCTGTTGCCACAATTCATCGACCCCGCGCGCAGCCTGGCCGTGCAGTTCGCGATCGTCGCGATGACCTATACGATCACCGAGTTTGTGACGGAGGTCGCCATCGCCAGTGCCGCGGCCCGGGTGCGTCCCTGGCTCGCCCGGACCGGGCGGCGCTTCAACCAGGTCTGCGGCGGCATCTTCGTGGCGGTCGGCCTCGCTTTGCCGCTGCGCAGCGCCTGATCGGCGGCTTTCGCCCGTTCGACCGGGCGGGGACCCGGGGCCAGCCCGCCACAGCCGGGCGGCAAAGCGCGGATGTGTCGGAAAGAGGGCCTTGCTCTTCCAAAAATCTGCTACAGACCCTAGCTGAGATATGATCCGACCCGGAAGTCCGCATGAGTTCCCGCGACGACCTGCCGCCTGAGACCGATCCCTTGGCCGATGTCCAGGCCGAGACGCCCCATCATGGGTTGATGTTCCGGTTTCGCAACTATTTCCTGACTGGCCTCGTGGTCGCCGGCCCCGTCGCGATCACACTGTATCTGACCTGGTGGTTCGTCACCTGGGTCGATAATCTGGTGCGGCCGTTCGTGCCGCTGGCCTACCGACCCGAGACGTACCTGCCGTTTGGCGTGCCCGGCTCCGGGCTGATCGTGGCGGTGGTCGGCCTGACCCTGGTCGGCTTTCTCGCCGCCAACCTGATCGGCCGCACGCTGGTCGATCTCGGCGAGCGGCTGCTCGGACGCATCCCCGCTGTGCGCGCGATCTATCGCGGCCTCAAGCAAGTGTTCGAGACGCTGTTCTCCGGCAAGGGCTCGAGCCTGCGCCGGGTCGGTCTCGTCGAGTTTCCCTCGCCGGGCATGTGGTCGATCGTACTGATCTCGCAGCCGCCCAGTGTCGAGATCGCGAACCGGCTGCCGGGCGACGACGAGCAGATCTCGGTGTTCCTGCCGTGCGCCCCGAACCCGACCACCGGCTTCTTCTTCTATCTGCCGAAGAGCAAGATCATCGAGGTCGACATGAGCGCCGAGGATGCGGCGACCCTGATCATGTCCTGCGGCGTTGTGCAGCCGGGCTCCGATGCGCAGAAGAAGGCCGCGGCGCTGGCCACCATGGCCAACGCCGCGCGCATCGCCAACGCTCCGGCGCAGCCGTCGCCGCGCCTGGAGCCGGAGCCGGCCAAGGCTGATTGATCAGGTTGATTGATCAGGCTGATCGAAACGGGACGCGGAGCTAAGCGGCGTCCTGCGGCACAAACACACGCAGGCGATGCCCATCGGGATCGAGCGCGACAAAGGTCGTGCCGAAATCCATCCGCGTCGGCGCTTGAATGATCGGTAGGCCGCGCATCTTCCAGTCGTCGTGAATGCGCGCGACCTCGCCGGCATCGGCCACCGTGAACGCGACCTCGCTGAAACCTGGTGCGCCGGCGGCGGGAGGCTCGACCGTGTGGCGCGACCACAACCCCAGCATGACGCCCTCGCGCAGCGGCAGCATCGCGAAGGTCGGCGACTGCTCGATCACGGGCCGCCCGAGCAGGTCGGCATAGAAGGCCGCGCTTGCCGGCGGGTTGTCGACATAGAGGATGAGGAAGCTGAATTCGGGCATGTCTGGCTCTCCGGGAACGGCGCCGGCAGCGGCGCTCGCGAACGGGATTAGCCGGGCCTCGTTCCAGATTCTGTCAGCAGCGTTCGGCCGCTGTGATCCGCCGCTGCGGTCGCGTGGGCAAAGGGGCCACCCCCGCTTTTTCCTCTTGCACACCCCTGCGAGGCGCCGTGCCCACCGTCCTGCTGTTGAACTTGCCGAGAGATGGTGGCGGCGACATCGCGACCTCGCAGGATGCGCCAGCGTGAATCCGCCTTTGCCGTCCGTACGAAATCGACAAGTCGAGATCGCGCCGTACGCCCAGCGGGCGGCCGTGCGCAGGGCGGCGCTTTCGCGCTGCATGATGATGCGTGAAGGGCACAGGCGGCAGCGGTGTGGCCGCTACAACCGAGAGGCGGTGGTTTTCCCATTCGTCACCATGGAAACATCGGGCAAACAAACATGGGGCGTAGGGAGAGCGTGGAATGAGGCGTGTGAGTAGGACGTTGTTGTCCGTCGTTGCGTTGTCGGGAGCCGTGCTGCAGCTCAGCGCGCCGGCATCCGCCCAAACCACATACACGCGCATTCAGGCCTTTGGTGACAGCTACGCGGACACGGGCAATCTCTGGACCTTCACCGGCGGCCTCGGCAAGCTGCCGCTCTATCCCACGGGCCGCTTCAGCGGCGGCACCAATTTCGTCGACACGACCTCGGCGCTGCTCGGCATTCCCCAGCTCAACTACGCGATCGGCGGGGCGACCAGCGGCACCACCAATGTCGCCGGTCCCGGCATTCCCGGCTTTGTCCAGGAGTGGAGCGGACTGACCGGGTTTTCGGGTCAGATCTCCTCGACCGACCTGGTCGAGATCTCGATCGGCGGCAATGACGCGCGCGCCTATTATCGCGCGGGCGGCTCGTTCGCCGGCGCGCCGACCGCGGCGGCCGTCACCGCGCAGCAGGCCATGGCGGGCATCAATGCGCTGGTCAATGCCGGCGCGCGCAGCATCGTGTTCACGGTCGGGGATGTCAGCACCTTGCCGGAGGCGGTCGGCAATGCCAATGCCCCGACCGGCAAGCTTTACAGCACGACCTACAACGCGCTGATGCAGGCTTCGCTCGCGAACGTGGCGCGCAACGGCGTGCGCGTCGAATACGTCGATACGGGCCTGATCGGCTCGCTGATCCAGGCCAATCCGTCCCGCTATGGCTTCAGCAATGTCGGCGCCTGTCCGGTCGCGTGCATCGGCAACCCGGCGCTGCAGAACCAATATCTGTTCTATGTCGACGGCGTGCATCTGACCTCGCACGGCTTCGAGGTGCTCGGCCAGTACATCGTCAACCGCCTCAACGCCCCCCTGACCTTCGCGCCGCAGGGCGAAGTGGCGTCGATCACCGCGATGGGCTTCGCCTCGACGCTGATCGGCAAGCTCGACATGTTCCGCGAAACCACCGGCTTCGCGCCGTCCACCATGAACTCCTTCGCTGCCGTCACCAAGGCGCCCTACGGCAAGGCGCCGCCGCTGGCCCCGGTCAATCCGTGGTCGTTCTACATGCAGGGCAATGGCGGTCTCAGCAACCGCCAGGGCAACGCTGCCGCGAACGGGTTCAACCTCGACAGCGTCGGCGGCACCATCGGGGTCGACTACCGGCTGTCGCCGAACGCGATGATCGGCGCCGCGTTCGACTACTCCAATCCGAAGGCCAAACTGTTCAACAACGCCGGCACCACCAATGCCAATTCCTATCAGCTCGGCCTCTACGGCGTGTGGGCGAACAGCAATCTGTTCGCCGAGGGGCTCGCGACCATCGGCAAGCAGGATTATCGCAATACGCGGCTCGGCGTCGTCGACACGATCACCTCGAACCCTGGCGGCACGAGCTTCGTTGTCGCCGGCAAGGCCGGCTATCTGTTCGATGCCGGCACCGCCAAGCTGGGCCCGATCGGCGGCTTGACCTACGCCCGCGCCCGCGTCGACGGCTTCACCGAGTCCGGCGATCCCGCGCTGACGCTCGCGGTCGGTCCGCAGACCGCCGAGACGCTGGTCGGCAGCATCGGCGTGCAGCTGCGCACGCCGTTCCAGGTGCAGGGTGCGACCATGCACCCCTATCTGAACCTGACGCTCGATGACGATCTCATTGGCAACGGGCGCCTGATCCAGTACAGCGCGACCTCGGCGCCCTTGATCGTCAACAACTGGAACGTCCCGAGCGCGAGCTCGCACAACGTCTATGGCCGGATCAGCGCCGGCATCGTGGCGCCGTTCTGGAGCAACGTGGCGTTGACAGCGAATGTGTCGCGGACGATCGGCCGGACCGGCGGCGACGACTTCTTCGGCAGCGGGGGATTGAAGATCTCGTTTTGAGGTCGGTTGCGACGGCCAGCGCTCCTTTGGGGGGCTCTTGGGGGAGAGCGGCGCTGACGTTTGCGGCCAAGGCGAGGGCAGCCCGGAAGGGCTGCCCTTCGTTTTCGCGCCTTCAGTTTTGTCATCAGCTGCGCTTAGTCTCCGCCACCACCGTACAAATCGGAGTTTGACATGCCCCCCAGCATCGCCATCATCGCGCCCGGCGCCATGGGCAGCGCCATCGCCGCACGTTTCGTCGAGCACGGCTGCAAGGTGCTGACCCTGCTCAACGGGCGCAGCGCCGCGACGCAGGCGCGGGCGGCCGCGTCGGGCATGATCGGCGCCAGCGAGGCAGAGATCGCCGCTTGCGATTTCGTGCTGTCCATCGTGCCGCCGGGCGAGGCGGTGGCGCTGGCGGAGCAGCTCGCGACCGCCATCAATCGGAGTGCGAAGAAGCCGGTCATCGTCGACTGCAACGCCGTCAATGTCGAGACGATCCGAAGCATCGAACAAATCGTACGGTCATCTGGCGCGCGCCTCGCCGACGCCGCCATCATCGGCGTGCCGCCGAAGCCAGGGACAAAGGGGCCCGCGCTCTATGTCAGCGGCGAGGCTGCGGCCGATGTCGCCGCGCTCGGACAGCTCGGGCTCGACCTGCGCGTGATCGACGGACCGGTCGGCGCCGCCTCGGCGCTCAAGATGTCCTATGCCGGCATCAGCAAGGGCCTGACCGGGCTCGGCGCGGCCATGGTGCTTGCCGCCGTCAGGGTCGGCGCGGCTGACGCGCTCCGCGACGAGCTGGCGCTGAGCGCGCCCCACCTGCACGGGCGGCTCGCGACCGCCCTGCCGGACATGCTTCCCAAGGCCTATCGCTGGGTCGCCGAGATGCGCGAGATCGCGGGCTTCCTCGGCGAGGACCATCCGGCGGCACTGATCTATGAAGGCTTGGCGCGGCTGTTCGAGCACATCGCGGCGGATGTGCAGGGCGAGGGCACCGAGGCAGCGCAGCTGGTGGCGTTCGCTGACGGGTGCAAGGCGAAGTAGGTCATTTCAGCTCGTCATCCCGGGCAAGCCACGACGCGCGAGAGCGCGTCGCGGCGCCGACCCGGGACCCATACTCCGCGGCCGTTGTGAGGCGCGAGAAAGCCAATCGCCGGCGTGCCTCAAACTGCTGCCTGGGGGTATGGGTCCCGGGTCGGAGGCCGGGACGACAGCGAAGTTTGTTGATGCACCTTAGACTGATCACCCCGCCGTCAGCAGCGGGATCGTCTCGTCGCGTTCGTAGAGATACAGCAGGCAACGCAGCGCGTCGCTGCGCGGGCCCTTCAGCTTGGGATCTTCCTTCAAGATCCGCAGGGCCTCGTCGCGGGCTTGCGTGATCAGCTGCGCATGCACCTCGGGCCGCGCGATGCGATAGCCGGGCAGGCCGCTCTGGCGGATGCCGAGCACGTCGCCTTCGCCGCGCAGCTTGAGATCCTCCTCGGCGATGCGGAAGCCGTCGGTGGTCTCTCTGATGACCGCGAGTCGGGCCTTCGACATCTGTCCGAGCGGCTCGTGATAGAGCAGGATGCAGGTCGACGCCTCCGAGCCGCGACCGATGCGGCCGCGCAGCTGGTGCAATTGGGCGAGGCCGAAGCGTTCGGCATTCTCGATCACCATGATGGTCGCCGCGGGCACGTCGACGCCGACCTCGACGACCGTCGTGGCAACGAGCAGCCGCAGCTCATGCGCCGCGAAGCGGCCCATGACCTCGTCCTTCTCGCTGCCCTTCATCTTGCCGTGGACGAGCCCGACGCGATCGCCGAAGCGCTCACGCAGGCTGTCGTAGCGGTCGGTGGCGTTGGTGAGATGGTCGATGCCCTCAGCCTCGGATTCCTCGACCAGAGGGCAGATCCAGTAGACCAGCTTGCCGGCATCGAGCGCGCGGCCGACGGCGTCGATGACCTCGGTGCGCCTGGTGTCGGCCACGGCGCGGGTGTCGATCGGCTGCCGGCCGGCGGGCTTCTCGCGCAGCTCGGAGATGTCCATGTCGCCGAAATAGGTCAGCACCAGCGTGCGCGGGATCGGCGTCGCCGACAGCACCAGCACGTCGACCGCCTCGCCCTTCGAGGTCAGCGCCAGCCGCTCGCGCACGCCGAAGCGGTGCTGCTCATCGACGATGGCGAGCGCGAGTGACTTGAACAGGACATCGTCCTGGATCAGGGCGTGGGTGCCGATGAGCAGGTCGATCTCGCCGGCCTCGAGCCGGGCGAGGATGTCGCGGCGCTCCTTGCCCTTCTCGCGGCCCGTGAGAATGGCGACATTCATCCCGGCACGCTCGGCGAGCGGCGCAATCGTCTTGGCGTGCTGACGCGCCAGGATCTCGGTCGGCGCCATCAGCGCCGCCTGCTTGCCAGCCTCGGCCACGGCCGCCGCTGCGAGCAGCGCCACCACCGTCTTGCCGGAGCCGACATCGCCCTGCAGCAGCCTGAGCATGCGCACCGGCTTTTCGAGATCGGCCGCGATTGCCTCGATCGCCTGGGCCTGCGAAGTGGTCAGCGCATAGGGCAGGGCATCGATGATCCTGCGGCGCAAGCGGCCATCGCCGGCATGGCGGTTGCCGGCGGGGCGGCGCAGCTGCGCG
>NZ_CAFI01000313.1 GCF_000239775.1 Bradyrhizobium sp. ORS 375 | reverse complement strand
TGCGCTGGCTTCACGCACCCTGGTCAAGGGCGAGGCGCTGAGCCCGCCGGCCGGGCGCGCCGACGACTTCGTCTGGCCGCGCCGCGAGGTCGGCCGCGAGCAGGCCAAGGAGCCGCCCAAGGAGCTCAGCAAGCCCGATACGCCGGTTGCGGCGACGTCGCCTGCGGAAGCGCCGCAGGGCACGCCCGGTCAGCTTCCGCCGCAGCAGCGGCCGAAGCGGCTGACCACTCCGGGTCAGCCGGCTCCGGGCCAGGCTCAACCGCCAAATCAGAACGGCCAAGCCAATCAGGGGGGCCAGGGACTGCGCGACTTCTTCGGCTTCGGCGCGCCGCAACAGCAGCAGCCGGCCGCGCCGCCCAGGCCGCCGACGGCGCGTAATCCCAATGCCCCGCCCCGTCCGCCCGCCGCCGTCGGCCGCTCGGCCGCGGTGCTCGACGCGCCGGCACGCTGACACCGGACGAGACGACTGCCATCCCTTGAGAGATCGGCACAACAAATCGGCCCGCATTCGAAAACGAATGCGGGCCGATTGTCTATTCAATGATGACGCTGCGATCGGCTCAGTAGCGCCAGCGCTGCGGCTGCGGCCGGCTCGGACGCATCAGCATCGCGAGCAGGAAGCCGATGCCGCCCGCCACCAGCAGCGCACCCATCGGATTGTCCTGCACGCGCTTGGTCAGGGCCTGAGTGCCGTCACGCAAGCTGTCGGTGCTGCTGCCGAACGTATCCTTGGCGTAGTCCATCGCCGCATCGCCGGCCTCGCGGGCGGCGTCCTTGGCCTGGCCGTACAGGTTCTGCACGACGCCCGAAGCCTCGCGCGCGCGGCCCGAGGCCTGCGTGCTCTTGTCTCCCGTCATCTCGCCGATGCCGCCCTCGACCTTGCCTGCGACATCCTTCGCCGTTCCGGTCAACCGATCCGTATCCATCGCCGCCTCTCCTTGTCTCGCGTTTGCGGGGCTTTCCGCTCTGCTAACCGGCTCGGGCGGCGACGGTTCCGACGAACTACAAAATCAGCCCGCCGTCGACGACGATGGTCTGGCCGATGATGTAGGACGACAGCGGCGAAGCCAGAAACAACGCGGCCCCCGCCATGTCCTGCGGCGTGCCGAGCCGCTTCAGCGGAATCCGTTGCAGAGCGCCTTCGAGGCGCTGCGGATTGGCGGTCGTCACCTTGGTCATCTTGGTATCGACCAGCCCTGGCGCGATGCCGTTGACGCGGATACCGTCGCCGGCCCAGGCCTCGGCCAGGGTCCGCGTCAGCCCGACGGCTCCCGTCTTGGAGGCATTGTAGGCGGGATTGCCCATGGTGGAGTGATACGCCGCCGTCGACGACACGATGATCAGCGCGCCCTTCGCGTCGCGCAGCATGGTGTGAAACTTCGTCGCACAGCCCATCAGGCTGATGAGATTGACCTCCATCACCTTGCGGAAGCCATCCATCGCGAATTCGCCGCGCCGATACAGCACCGCGCCCTGCGCCAGCACGAGCACGTCCAGCCGATCGAAGCCTGGCGCAAACGCCTCGATCGCCGCGGCGTTGCTGACGTCGAGTTGATGATAGTCCAGGCCCTCGAGATCGGAACCATCCTCGGCGCGATACTCGGCCGCGCTGCCGCGCGTGCCGCAGATCGCGACGCGAGCGCCCTGCGCGCGAAACGCCTGCGCGATGCCGTTGCCAATGCCGCTGGAACCGCCGATCACCAGCACTTGGCGCCCCGAAAAATCCAGCGCGTTCATCTCCCCGCCCTCGTCTTGTTGTTTGTTCGCCATGTGGAGAGCAGACCCCACGCTGTCAACGCGTCAGCGGCTTGCGCCGACGCGCTGCAGACGGGAACTATTTCGCCGGCGTCAACCGTCTGAGACGACCGGGCGAGTCGTCCTCGATGATCCAGACGGCGCCATCCGGCGCGACTGCAACATCGCGGATACGGTCGCCCATGTCCCAACGTTCGGCTTCATCCGGCTGGCCGTCGGCGCGAAACGCAACACGGACCAGCGCATGCGCCCGCAAGCCTCCGATCAGCGCCGACCCCTTCCATTGCGGAAACATCGCGCCGTCGTAGAAGGCAAGCCCGGCCGGCGCGATCACGGGATCCCAATACAGCGGCGGCGCAGTCAGGTCCGGTCGCGTGGCGTGGCGGGGGATCGGCGTGCCGTCGTAATTGTCGCCGTTCGAGACCAGCGGCCAGCCATAGTTCTTGCCCGGCTCGATCAGGTTGAGCTCGTCGCCGCCACGCGGCCCCATCTCGTGCAGCCAGAGCTTGCCGTCCGGCGCGAACGCGAGGCCATAGGGATTGCGATGGCCGGTCGTCCAGGTCTGGGCCGGCACGCCCTTGTCCTCGGCCAGCGGATTGTTTGATGGCGTCGAGCCGTCGAGATTGAGCCTGAGCACCTTGCCGCGCGCCTGTCGCGGATCCTGCGCGCTGTTCGGCTGCATACGGTCACCCACCGTCAGGAACAGATGCGCTCCCTGCGGATCGAAGGCGATGATGCCGCCGGGCTGACCACCGCCACCGGCGGGCGTCTGTCGCCAGATCACGGTCGGATCCGTCAGCGTGGCGCGATCGTCGGCCAGCGACAAGACAGCACGGGTGAGAACGAGACGGCTGCCATCCGTGCCCGGCTCCGTGTAGGTCATGTAGATCTGCGAGGTGGTCGCAAAGCTCGGCGACACCGCGATGTCCAACAGGCCATTCTGGCCGCTCGCGGCCACAGCGGGCACATTGCCGATCTCGGTTTTCTTGCCGCTCTGAGTGACAACGAAGATGCGGCCTGGCTTCTCGGTCACCAGCATCCGCCCGTCCGGCAGGAACGCGATCGCCCACGGCGTATCGAACTCGGCGATGTTCTGGGCATTGAAGGGCTGGGTGGTGCTGGGCCGGCGGTTGCCCGCATTGATGCTGTCGGCGTGCGCGTGCGTGACCGCCATGAGGGCGGCGGCCACGAATGTCATGATTGTCTTCCGCGAGGCCATGATGACTCCGTTCAGCTTGCGGTGGGCAACGCCCGGTGCATCAGAGAACGTGGGGGCTGCCGCGCCGGATGATAGGTGGCAGTGCGGCAAAGTTGAGTAAGGCGCATCTGCAGGCGCTCTGAGCTGGGCTGTCGATGCCATGCCGTGAATGTCCGCGGCCATCGATCGTGCCTACCGGTCAGATCCGTTTGATGCTAATTCGAACATGCTGACGTGATGCATCTATTTCCGCGAGCCGCAAATATGTCGGACCACAAGCAGCTCAGCCGATCGGTGCAGGGCTTGACCGTCCTGGTGACGGGCGCGGCGTCCGGCATGGGCCGCGCCACCGCGCGGGTGTTTGCCGATGAGGGCGCGCAGGTCGCGGTGACCGACATCGACGAGGACGGCGCGCGCGCCGTCGCCGCCGAGATCGCAGCTGCGGGCGGAGTTGCGCGGGCCTGGCGACTCGATCTCGCCGACCGCGACGCGATCTCAGCCGTCGTCGCCAGCGCGGCGGCGCATTTCGGCGGCCTCGACATCGTGGTCAACAACGCCGGCATTTCGGTGCGGGTGGCGATCGATGACGAGACCTACGATGAGGCCTGGGCAAAGGGTCTCGCCGTGATGCTGACGGCGCAGCAACGGGTGATCCGCGCGGCGCTACCGCATCTGCGCCGATCAACAACTCCGCGCATCGTCAACATCGCCTCGACCGAGGCGCTCGGCGCCACCGCCCTGCACAGCGCCTATTCCGCGGCCAAGGCCGGCGTCACCGGACTGACGCGCTCCCTCGCGGTCGAGCTCGGCCGCGACGGCATCACCGTCAACTGCATCTGCCCGGGGCCGATCACCACCGCGATGACCGCGCGCATCCCCGACGAGCAGAAAGCGACCTATGCCAGGCGCCGCACCGCGCTCGGACGCTATGGCGATCCCGAGGAGGTGGCGCACATGACCTTGAGCCTGTGCCTGCCGGCGGCTTCGTTCATCACCGGCGCCGTCATCCCGGTCGACGGCGGGCTGATGGCGCGCAACGCGTGATGCCTGCCGCGCGAGCATGACAGGCGTGCGCGCTGCGTTCAGCGCTCGCGTTGACTTCGCAAGCTGCAGGCGTAGCCTCCGAGCTTGAAGCGGACTGACCGAGCCGCCGCGACGAGGACACGCAAGGAGGACGCCATGGCCATCGCCATCCGGCAGCTGCATCGCCATTTCGTCGGCGAAGTCTCAGGCGTCGATCTGCGCCGACCGCTCACGCGAGATGAGGTCGCGCAGCTGCAGGCCGCGATCGATGACTACGCCGTGCTCGTGTTCCATGATCAGGACATCACCGACGAGCAGCAGCTCGCCTTTGCGCTGAATTTCGGCGAGCGGGAGCAGGCCCGCGGCGGCACCGTGACGAAGAAGGAGGACTACCGTCTCACCACCGGCCTCAACGACGTCTCCAATCTCGGCAAGGACGGCAAGCCGCTGCCAGCAGATCATCGCACGCATCTGTTCAACCTCGGCAACTGCCTGTGGCATTCCGACAGCTCGTTCCGGCCGATCCCGGCGAAGTACTCCATCCTGTCGGCGCGCATCGTGAATCCGAAGGGCGGCAACACCGAGTTCGCCGACATGCGCGCGGCCTATGATGCGCTCGACGAGGAGACCAAGGCCGAGATCGACGATCTCGTGTGCGAACATTCGCTGATGTATTCGCGCGGCTCACTCGGCTTCCTCGACTACACCGACGAGGAGAAGGAGATGTTCAAGCCGGTGAGGCAACGGCTGGTGCGAACCCATCCGGCGCACGGCCGCAAGTCGCTGTACCTGTCCTCGCATGCCGGCGCCGTCGTGCGCATGAGCATGCCCGAAGGACGCCTGCTGCTGCGCGATCTCACCGAGCACGCGACGCAGCCGGACTTCGTCTACGTGCACAAATGGCGGCTGCACGACCTGGTCATGTGGGACAACCGCCAGACCGTGCACCGCGTCCGTCGCTACGATCAGTCACAGCCGCGCGACATGCGCCGCGCGACCGTGGCCGGCACCGAGCCGACGGTGGCGCAGCAGGCGGCGGAGTAGCTCGTCGCGGGAGCTCTGCCTTAACGTCATGGAGAGATGTTCGCAGAGCCTCAACAACATCGGTGTCGTCCCGGACAAGTCCGGCAACGCGCAAGCGTTGTGGGACGCCGATCCGAGACCCATACTCCGTGACATCTATTGTTAAGTCCGCTTGATCGGCACCGTGCGTCACCACACCCGCCGCGGCGTATGGGTCCCGGCTCGGAGGCCGGGACGACCCGGAGGAACAGCGAGTTCTAACAAAACCTATTGTGAACTTGGAGAGCGGCAAGAGCGGTGCCACACCGCCTACGCATGCCCCGCAGCGTTGGACAGCATGCCGGGGTCGATGCCGATCTTGCGCAGCGCGAGGTCGTATTTGTTCTCGACATTGTCGCCGAAGATCAGCTCGGGATCGGCGTCGCAATGCAGCCAGCCATTGTCCTGGATCTCTTCCTCGAGCTGGCCCGCGCGCCAGCCGGCATAGCCGAGCGCGAGGATGGCATGCTTCGGGCCATTGCCCTTGGCGATCGCCTTGAGAATGTCGATCGTCGTCGTCAGGCAAACGCCGTCGTTGATCTTCAACGTGGCGTTGGCGATGAAGTAGTCGCTCGAATGCAGCACGAAGCCCCGGCCGGTGTCGACGGGACCGCCACTGAGCACCTTCATCGTCTCGGCGCTATCGGGCAGCGTGATCTGGTCGCCCTTCTCGATGATATTCAGCTGCATCAACAGCTGCGGGAAATCGATGCTGCCGGCCGGCCGGTTCACCATGATACCCATGGCGCCCTCGGCCGAATGCGCACACAGATAGATCACCGAGCGCTCGAAGCGGGAATCGCCCATCACCGGCATCGCGACCAGCAATTGGCCGTCGAGGTAGCCGCCGTGAGAGGCATGATCGCCGATCCCGGTCACTTTGCGGCGAATGTCGGCGAGCCGTTTTGCTTCAGGATTCATCCGCGCGGACTCTCATGATCGTTGATATCCTGATATTGGGATGCGCATCTGTCAATCAAGGTTCAGGTCCCCGCGGCGAAATCTGCCTCACAAGCAATTCAATGGTTTGCGGCTGAACAGCACACTAAAGACGTCTCATGTCCGCCTTGGTTCCTCACCACTCCGCCACACTGTTCATCGCCGCCATCGTGTCGAGCTGCCTGGCGCTCGACGCGCGCGCGCAGGATTCCTCGCCCTGGCAGCGCGACAGCCACTCCGCGGTGCGCCTGCTGGCGGGCTCGCGCAGCGGCCCGGTGCTGCTGGGAGGCATCGCCTTCCAGCTCCAGCCGGGATGGAAGACCTATTGGCGGACGCCGGGTGATTCAGGCGTGCCGCCGCGGTTCGACTTCTCCAAGTCGGAGAACGTCGAAGCCGTGACCGTTCTGTGGCCGGCTCCGACCAAGTTCGACGACGGCGCGGGTGGCCATTCGCTCGGCTATCACGATTCCGTCGTGCTGCCGCTGCGCATCGTCAGCAAGAGTGCTGACAAGCCGATGATCCTGCGCGCCGACATCAGCTACGCGGTATGCGAGAAGATCTGCATCCCGGTGGAAGCGAAGGCCGAGCTCGCCTTCACCAGCGTTGCCAGCACCGAGGACACCGCGTTGTCGGCCGCCCTGGATACCGTGCCCAAGCCGGCCAATGTCGGCGATCCCAACCCGCTCACGATTCGCGACGTCAAGCGCGACGGCAAGAAGGATGTGATCGTCGACGTCGCAGCCCCCGAGGGGCGCGGCGTCCACCTCTATGTCGAGGGGCCGACGCCGGACTGGGCCCTGCCGATCCCGACCATGCGCGACAGCGGCACGCCGGGGATCACGCGCTTCGCCTTCGAGCTCGACGGCGTGCCGCCGGGCGTGAAGCCTGACGGCGCGGCGTTGAAGCTCACGCTGGTCTCGCCGGACAAGGCCTACGAGTTCAACGTCAACCTGCCCTAAGGTGGCGGTGGCGCCGTCTGGCGAAGGCGAATGCGGGCGATCCAACCGATTCTTAACGATGCGTTGATAGGAAGCACCATCGCCGCCGTCCGCGCGGCCGTGGAGCCGCCGCCGTGGCCGTGATGGACGCCCGCAACGATCCCGTATCCTCAGGCCTGCTCGCCAAGCTGAAGGCGCGGCTTGCCGCGCTCGGCGGCAGCGGCGAGGCGTCGCTGACGCGGCGGCTGGCGGGCACCATCTTTCTCATTCGCGTGCTCAGCGCCGGCCTCGCCTATCTCAGCCAGATCCTGCTCGCGCGCTGGATGGGCGGCTCGGATTATGGCACCTATGTCTATGTCTGGACCTGGGTGCTGCTGCTCGGCAGCATGCTCGATTTCGGCATCGCCTCCTCGGCGCAGAAGATCATTCCGGACTACCGCACCACGAACCGGCAGGCGCTATTGCGCGGCTTCCTGTCCGGCGGCCGCTGGCTGACGCTTGCCACCTCCAGCATCGCCGCGCTGCTGCTCGCCGGCCTGGTCGCGCTGCTGTCGCCGTGGATCGACGCAGGCGAGCGACTGCCGCTGTATATCGGCTGCCTGACATTGCCGGCCTTCGTGGTCGCCAACACCCAGGACGGCATCGCGCGCTCGCACGACTGGATGGCGCTCGGGCTGATGCCGCAATTCATCATCCGGCAGACCTTGATCATCGGCTTCACCGCAGGGGCCTTCGTGCTCGGCTTCGATCTCGGCGCGACCGCGGCGATGGCCGCGAGCGCCGCCGCGGTGTGGCTCGCGATGCTCGGCCAGATGCTGGTGCTGAACCGCCGGCTCGGCCGGCACATTGCGCCGGGCGCGAAGCAATATGATCTGCGCGGCTGGCTCGCGATCTCGCTGCCGATCCTCCTGGTCGAGAGCTTCTATCTGCTGCTGTCCTACACCGACGTGCTGGTACTGCAGCAATTCCGCTCGTCGGAAGAGGTCGGCGTCTATTTCGCGGTGGTGAAGACGCTCGCGCTGGTGTCGTTCATCCACTACGCGATGTCGGCGACCACGGCGCATCGCTTCGCCGAGTATCATGCGCTCGGCGACAAGGCGCGGCTGTCGGCCTATGTCGCCCACGCGATCAAGTGGACGTTCTGGCCATCGCTCGCGGCAACCCTGGTGCTGCTCGCGCTCGGCAGGCCGCTGCTATGGCTGTTCGGCGCGCAGTTCATGAGCGGCTACGACATCATGTTCATCGCCGCGGTCGGTCTTGTCGTGCGCTCGGCCATTGGCCCCGTCGAGCGGCTCCTGAATATGTTGGGCCAGCAGCGCGCCTGCGCCTCCGCCTATGCGGCGGCTTTCGTGATGAACCTCGTGCTGTGCATCCTGCTGGTGCCGCGATTCGGCGGTCATGGCGCCGCAGCCGCCACCTCGCTGTCACTGGCGTTCGAGACCGTGCTGCTGTTCCGCATCGTCAAGCGACGGCTGGGCTTGCACGTTCTTGCCTTCGGCAAGGCGTCGTGAGGGAACCATGTTGACGTAACGGTTGCGTCATCTTGTCCTTAGCTTGACGGAACTAAGAGCATCATCCCGACTCACACGTCCGAGCACTGCGATCACGCAAGTGTTGGGTGCAACGCCTTGATATTGGCGCGATCCTTCCGGCACATGGCTTCGACCGCGCGTTTGGGGGAGATCGAGATGCCGAGACTGGGGCTCGCAATGGTGCTGGCCGCGCCGTTGGTGTTGGCGGGCTGTATGGAGGCGACGCTGTCGCCGACCACCGACGCCGCGCTGACGCCGCGCGATCGTCAGCTGCTGGCGCGCGCGCCCTATGCCGAGGCGCAGATCCCGGAGCAGTTCCAGCGCCACATCGTCGAATACACGAGGCAGGAACAGCCGGGCACCATCGTCGTCGATACCGATGCGCGCTTCCTCTACTACGTTCTCCCCGATCGCAAGGCCGTGCGCTACGGCGTCGCCGTCGGCGAGGAGGCGCAGGCCTTTCACGGCATCGCGACGGTCGGCAAGATGGCGGAGTGGCCGGACTGGGTTCCCACCGCGGAGATCCAGGCCCGCCTCGGACCGTATCCGAAGCGCGTCGCAGGCGGCCCCGCCAACCCGCTCGGCGCCCGCGCGATCTATCTCTACGAGGGCAACCGCGACTCGCTGTACCGCATCCATGGCACCAACCAGCCCGAATATATCGGCCAGGCGATCTCGTCCGGCTGCATCCGCATGACCAACCAGGATGTCGCCGATCTCTACAGCCGCGTCCAGCTCGGCTCGACCGTCGTTGTGCTGCCGCCCGGCCAGAGCGTCGCGTCGACCAACACCAACATCTTCGCGCGCCGCAGCTGAGCGCTGCGCGCCTAACCTAGCCGTAGCGCAGCTTGAGGCCGAGGATCGCCGCGACCAGCGCCAGGGTGATGGCGTTGGCGACGACCAGCGGCAGGTCGCTGATCAGCGCGCCGTATAGCAGCCACATCGAGTTGCCGGTGGTCTGCAGCACGAACATGCCCATCGAAATGTCGTGGGTCGAGCGCGAGCGCCAGGCCTTGATGACCTGCGGCAGGAACGAGCATGTGGTGCAGGTGGCGGCGCCGAGGCCGATGATGGTGGTCAGCAAGGTGAGGTCCGTGGGCGTGCGTTCGAAAGACGCACGCTTGTAGAACGGACCGCGCTGAAGTGAAACCCGCCTCGCACGCGAAACTGCATGGGCTTGCGCCGCAGGGCCCAGCCACCCCCGACTGTCATTCCCCGCGAAGGCGGGGAATCCAGTACGCCGCGGCGCCTCAGCCGATCACAGCTGCCGGTGTTTCCTGGATCGCCCGGTCAAGCCGGGCGATCACCATGGAGAGAGCGGCGAGTGGGCGACCTTACGCCGCGGTCCAGCCGCCGTCGATCGACAGGTTGGTGCCGGTGATCTGCGCCGCCTCGTCGCTGCACAGGAACAGCGCCAGCGCGGCGACCTGGTCGACGGTGACGAACTCCTTGGTCGGCTGCGCGGCCAGCAGCACGTCGTTGATGACCTGCTCCTTGGTGAGATTGCGCGCCTTCATCGTGTCCGGGATCTGCTTCTCCACCAGCGGCGTCCAGACATAGCCCGGCGAGATGCAGTTGCAGGTGATCTTGAAGGTGGCGAGCTCGAGCGCGACCGTCTTGGTCAGGCCGGCGATGCCGTGCTTGGCCGAGACATAGGCCGACTTGAACGGCGAGGCGACCAGCGAGTGCGCCGACGCGGTGTTGATGATGCGCCCCCAGCCGCGCTTCTTCATGCCGGGCACGGCCGCATGAATGCCGTAGAACGCCGAGGACAGGTTGATCGCGATGATCTGCTCCCATTTCTCCGGCGGGAACTCCTCGACCGGCGAGACGAACTGGATGCCGGCATTGTTGACCAGGACGTCGACGGAGCCAAAGGTGCTCTCGCCAAGCGCGATCATGCCGGCGATCTCGGCCGGCTTGCTCATGTCGGCCGGTGAGTGCACCGCCTTCACCTTGAACTCGCTCTCGATGCCCGCGCGCTCCTTCTCGATATCGGCAGGCGCGCCGAAGCCGTTGAGCACGATGTTGGCGCCGGCGCCGGCAAGGCCGCGCGCAATCGCAAGACCGATGCCGCTGGTCGAGCCGGTGACCACGGCGGTCTTGCCCTTCAGATTCGTCGTCATTGCTTCACTCCTTCTTGGCGGCAGCGAGGCTGCCGTCCTGCGTGAGATCGTAGGTGACCATGGTCTCGCCGGACTGCGGCCGCTCCAGCCAATCCTTGTGGCTCATCGACTGGTGGACGTCGCGCACGCCCGCCTCCCAATGCTCGACCATGGCGACGTGGGAAAAATCGTAGTCCTTCGACGAGCTCTCGTAGCTCTTGCTGCGATAGATCAGGTGCACCACCGTGACGGTGTTCTCCTGCGCGGCCTTGCACAGGATCTCGAGCGAGGGATCGTTGCGCAGCTCGTCCGGCAGCCGGGCATAGAGCTCGCGCAGCGCCTTGCGCGTGTTGTGGATCATGCGGTTCTTGTCGGTGTTCATCCGCGTCCGGCTGGAATAGCGGATGTCCTTCTCGCGCTCGGCCGCTTCCAGCAGAGTGCGCGGCAGCTCGCCGCGGGCGGAGAACAGATCGACCTGGAAGATCAGGAGATCGCGATCGGTCTCGGTGTCCAACACGTAGTCGAGCGGCGTGTTGGAGGCGATGCCGCCGTCCCAATAATGCTCGCCGTCGATCTCGACCGGCGGAAAGCCCGGCGGCAGAGCGCCGGAGGCCATGATGTGCTCGGGCCCGATCCGCTTGCCTTGCTTGCTGAATTCGACATTGTCGAAATAGGTGAAATTGCCGGTGGTGACGCCGACGGCGCCGACCGACAGCCGCGTCTTGAGATCGTTGATGCGGTCGAAATCGACCAGCCGCTCCAAGGTGCGCTTCAGCGGCGCGGTGTCGTAATAGCTGACCGATTGCAGCGTGCCGGCCGGCCACAACGGTGCCGGCGGAAAGCGCGGCGTGAAGAAGCCAGGCACACCAAAGGCGGCGATCAGCCCGGCGCTGACCTCGTTGAAGGCGGAGCGGTGATGGTCGCCGTTGAGCAGCGGCTTCCACGGCACCGGCGACGACACCATCTCCCAGAATTCCTTGAGCCGGCCGATGCGCTTGTCGCGGTCGTTGCCGGCGATGATCGCCGCATTGATCGCGCCGATCGAGATACCGGCGACCCATTCCGGCTCGAAGTCGAAGTGGCACAACGCCTGATAGGCACCGGCCTGGTAGGAGCCGAGCGCGCCGCCGCCCTGCAGGACGAGGACACGTTGCGACTGAGTGGGGGTTGCGGGCAGCGGAGGAAAGGGATGTTGCGTCATTGCGCCGGTCATTAGCAAACCAAAGCGACAGCGTGGCGTCACTTCGCGGTGACGTCAATCCACCCCAAAGGATAGGTGACGGCGGTCACATGCGGGATCATTGCGGGTACGACCCGTTGCGCAAGCCGGCAGCAGGCCTGCCCGTCACGACGGCTTCTTGCCGTCCGGCGCTGCCAGGATCATCGTCCAGAACACCTTGTACTTGGTATTTGGCGCGTAGCTCGCCGCGATGCCTATTTTGGTGACACCGCTCTTGAGCATGTTGGCCCGGTGCGGCGGCGAGTCGCGCCAGCCGGAAAACGCCTCCGCCAGCGTGTGATAGCCGGCCGAGACGTTCTCGACCGCGACGACGGCGTCGTAGCCCGCGCCGTTCAAGCGCTTCGCCAGCGGCGCGCGGACGTCATGATCGAGCTTGTTCTTGTCGGCCATCGCGTTCGACTGCGACTCCGCCAGCCGCATCAGCTCGGGATCGACCTCGACCGTGCCGAGCCCGTTGTTCTGCCGGTATTGCGAGATCATCGTCGCCGCGGCGACCGCATCGAGCCTGGCGCCCGCGACCGCCATATCGGCATACATCGTCGGCGCCTGCACGACCGGCGTCTCCGCCGCGCAGCCGGCGAGCAGGAATGCGATGGAGAAAGCGAGTGCCCGATGCTTCAATGAACCAGTCCCTGTGCCGATAAGAGAGGCGGGTTGTTGCACATCAACCGTGGCTGAAAGGTGAATCGACGGTAAGTTCCATCGGTTCAAGTTGAGCCAATGCGGCCCGGTAAGGGTTGGTTCACCATAAGGGCGGCGCGGTCAAGCCACCGACGGCGCCACAGATTCGGTGTCGTCCCGGCCTCCGCGCCGGGACCCATACTCCGTGCTGGTCGTGGTGGAACGCGATGCCGCTCCAGCGTGCCGCAAACAGGCTTCACGGCGTATGGGTCCCGGATCTGCGCTCGGCAACGCTGACGCATTGCCGAGCTTGTCCGGGACGACACCGATGTTATCACGAGAACGGCGCCACACCCTCGGTGTCGTCCCGGCCTTGAGCCGGGACCCATACTCCGCGGCCGTCGTGGCGAGACACGATGCCGCTCCGGGGTGCCCCAACAAAACTTCACGGAGTGAGGGTCCCGGATCGACGCCCGCCAACGCTGACGCGTTGCCGGGCTTGTCCGGGAGGACACCGGTCGTTGTTCGGCTGTCTGGAACTAATCAAATTGGGTCAAGCCTGAGCTCGACCGCTCCTACCCGCCCGCGAAGATCCGGTAATGCCGCGGCTTCAGGCCGATGCGGTCGCCAATTCTCAGCTCGCGGTCGCGGGGGGCGTCGATCTCGATGGTGGAGCCTTCGGTCAGCGCGATCTCGGCGCGCTGCACCGGGCCGAAGCTGCGGACGTGGGTGACGGCGCCATGCAAGGTGCCGCTGTCGGCCGGGCCGATCAGCATATCGTGACGGCGCACGAACAGAGTGGACGCGCCCGCGGCTGCGCCTTCTGCCGCGATGTCCAGCGGCCGGCCGTTGAGATGCACGGCGCCGCCGGTGATCTCCACTGGCAGCATGATCGACTCGCCGATGAAGCCGTGCACGAACGCCGTCGCCGGGCTGTCATAGACGTCGTTCGGCGAGCCGACCTGCTCGATGCGGCCCTTGTCCATCACCACGACGCGATGCGCGACCTCGAGCGCCTCCTCCTGGTCATGCGTGACGAAGATCGACGTGACGTTGATGGAATGATGCAGCGTGCGCAGCCACTGCCTGAGCTCCTTGCGCACCTTGGCGTCGAGCGCGCCGAACGGCTCGTCGAGCAGCAGGATGCGCGGCTCGATGGCGAGCGCGCGCGCCAGCGCGATGCGCTGGCGCTGGCCGCCGGAGAGCTGGCTCGGATAGCGGTCGGCGAGCCAGTCGAGCTGCACGAGATCGAGCAGCTCCTTCACCCGCGCGCGGATCTGCGCCTCGCTCTTGCGGATGCTGCGCGGCTGCACGCGCAGGCCGAAGGCGACGTTCTCGAACACGCTCATGTGCCGGAACAGCGCGTAGTGCTGGAAGACGAAGCCGACGTGGCGCTCGCGCGCGCCGCGGTCGAGCGCGTTCTCGCCGTCGAACAGGATCTCGCCCGCATCAGGCCATTCCAGCCCGGCGATGATCCGCAACAGTGTGGTCTTGCCCGAGCCTGAAGGACCGAGCAGCGCCAGCAACTCGCCATTGGCGACCTTGAGGTCGACGCCGTCGAGCGCCTTGAAGGAGCCGAAGGTCTTGACGACGCCTCTTGCTTCAATGGTCATGAGGCAGGTCCCCGTCGATGTTGCGTTCGAGAATGGTCTTGGCGATCAGCGTGATCAGCGCGAGCATCGCGAGCAGCGAGGCGATCGCGAATGAGGCCACCATCTGGTATTCGTTGTAGAGAATCTCGACCAGCAGCGGCATCGTGTTGGTCTCGCCGCGGATGTGGCCGGAGACCACCGAGACCGCGCCGAACTCACCCATCGCCCGCGCGTTGCACAGCAGGACGCCGTACAGCACGCCCCATTTGATATTGGGAAGCGTGACGCGGAAGAAGGTCTGCAGGCCCGAGGCGCCGAGCGAGATCGCGGCCTCCTCCTCCTGCGTGCCCTGCTCCTGCATCAGCGGGATCAGCGCGCGCGCCACGAACGGGAAGGTGACGAAGATCGTGGCCAGCGTGATGCCCGGGAAGGCGAACAGGATCTGCAGATCGTGCGCCTGCAGCCAGGGTCCGAAGAAGCCCTGGGCGCCGAACAGCAGCACGAACACCAGGCCGGAGATGACGGGGCTGACCGAGAACGGCAGGTCGATCAGCGTGATCAGGAAGGTCTTGCCGGGGAAGTCGAACTTGGCGATCGCCCAGGCCGCGGCGAGGCCGAACACCAGGTTCGTGCCGACCGACACAGCCGCGACGCCGAGCGTGAGACGGATGGCCGACAGCGCCTCGGGATCGGCCAGCGCCGACAGATAGGCCGAGATGCCCTTGCCGAACGCCTCGACGAACACGACGACCAGCGGCAGCACGACGAAGATCGACAGGAAGGCGATCGCCAGCGTGATGATGGCGTAGCGAACGACCGTCGGCTCGGCGCGAGGATCGCGCCGGGCGGCGGTTTCGGCCAGACTGCGCGCCGATGCATCCGGCGTCCGCTGCAGGGTCATCTCGATGCTCATGTCGCGGCCTCAGGTGGACGCCTGGGACTGAGCCCAGCGCTGCAGGCGATTCACCGCGAAGATGATCACGAATGCCACCACAAGCATGACCACTGCAATGGCCGTGGCGTCGGCATAGCGGAACTCGGAGAGGCGGATCACGATCAGGAGGGGGGCAATCTCGGACACGTTGGGGAGATTGCCGGCGATGAAGATCACCGAGCCATACTCGCCGACGGCGCGGGCGAAGGCGAGTGCGAAACCGGTAAGCAGCGCCGGCGTCAGGCTCGGCAGGATCACCTTGGTGACGATGTGCCAGCGGCTGGCGCCGAGGCTGGCCGCCGCTTCCTCGATCTCCGGGTCGAGGTCGATCAGCACCGGCTGCACAGTGCGGACCACGAACGGGATGCCGATGAAGATCATGGCGATGAAGATGCCGAGCGGCGTGAACGCCACCTTGATTCCGGCCGCCGCGAGTGGCGCGCCGAGCCAGCCCTTCTGTGCGAACAGCGCCGTCAGCGCCACGCCGGCAACCGCCGTCGGCAGCGCGAACGGCACGTCGACGATGGCATCGAACAGCCGGCGCCCCGGGAAGCGGTAGCGCACCAGCGCCCACACGACGATGGTGCCCATGACCAGGTTGACGCAGGCGGCGGCGAAGGAGAGGCCGAACGAGATCTTGAGCGCGCTCAGCGTGCGCCGGCTGGTGACGATGTCCCAGAACTGCGCCAGGCTGAGATCGGTCGAACGGACGAACAGCCCGGCGAGCGGAATCAGCACGATCAGGGACAGCCAGGTCAGCGTCAGTCCCATGGTGAGACCGAAGCCCGGCAAGGTGCTGCGTCGGGGTGCAAGTACGCTCAAGACGCCACCTGGCTCATTCCGATGTGCCTTTTCCGTGCCGGATCGTCAGTTCTTGTAGATCTGATCGAAGACGCCGCCCTCGCCGAAATGCTCCTTCTGGGCCTTGGTCCAGCCGCCGAACACGTCGTCGATCGTGAACAGGTCGACCTTGGCAAACGCATCGGCGTACTTCTTGGCGACGTCGGCGTCACGCGGACGATAGAAGTTGCGTGCGGCGATTTCCTGGCCTTCCTTCGTATACCAGTACTTCAGATAGGCTTCGGCGGCCGCCTGGGTGCCCTTCTTGGCCACGACGGTGTCGACGACGGCAACTGGCGGTTCTGCCAGGATCGAGAGCGAGGGCGAGATGATCTCGAACTTTTCCTTACCGAATTCTTTCAGCGCCAGATACGCCTCGTTCTCCCAGGCCAGCAGCACGTCGCCCACGCCGCGTTCCACGAAGGTGACGGTCGCGCCGCGGGCGCCGGTGTCGAGCACGGGAACGTGCTTATAGAGATCGGCGACGAACTGCTTCGCCTTGTCGGCCGAGCCGGTCTTCTTCAGCGCGTAGCCCCAGGCTGCGAGATAGTTCCAGCGGGCGCCGCCGGAGGTCTTCGGATTCGGGGTGATGACGTCGACACCGGACTTCAGCAGGTCGTCCCAATCCTTGATGCCCTTCGGGTTGCCCTTGCGGACCAGGAACACGATGGTCGAGGTATAGGGCGAGGCGTTCTGCGGCAGCCGCTTCTGCCATTCCTTGTCGAGCAGGCCCTTGTTGGCGATGGCGTCGATGTCATAGGCGAGCGCCAGGGTGACCACGTCGGCCTGCAGGCCGTCGATCACGCTGCGGGCCTGCGCGCCGGAGCCGCCATGCGACTGCTTGATCTCGACAGACTTGCCGGTCTCCTTCTGATAGCTCGCCGCGAACGCCTTGTTGAACTCGACATAGAGTTCACGGGTCGGATCATAGGACACGTTGAGCAGGTTCACGTCCGCCGCATAGGCCGATCCTGCCCATGCCAGGCCTGCCACCACAGCCAGAACACGCCGCATCATCGAAGCTCTCCATTTCCCAGGCCCGCGATATCGCAGGCGCGCATCGCAGATCGCCGCATGTTCCGTTCAGAGTCAACGAAACCGGATTTTCTTGTTTCCGACCGAACACCAGCATTTTGCTACGAAGCGCCCGGCCTTGGCATAGCTGTTCTTTGCCGCGACACAGTGTCGTCATTGCCGCCCGAACGGTCGGCAATCGAAGTCGCAACTACACCGCCGACGTCGCCACCGTGTGGATGCCGCACTCCGTCTTGCCGCGGCCGCGCCAGCGGCCTGCGCGCTCGTCCTCGCCCGCGTCCGCGCGGCTGGTACAGGGCATGCAGCCGATCGAGCGGAAGCCGGAAGCCACCAGCGGATGCTGCGGCAAATTGGCCGAGCGATAGATCGCCACGATGTCCTCGCGGCTGACATTGGCGAACGGATTGAACTTCACGCGCGCGCCGTCCTGCTCGACCACGGGAATCGCGGCGCGCAGGCCGCCCTGAAAGCGCTTGCGACCGTTGATCCAGGCGGCGAAGGGCGCCAACGCGCGCGCCAGCGGCTCCACTTTCCGGATGCGGCAGCAGGCGTCGGGATCGGAGAACCAGAGCTCGTTGTCGGCATCCTGACGCGCCAGCGATGCGGCATCCGGCTTGATCGAGCGGACGTCGCGCAGGCCGAGAATATCGATCAGCTGATCGCGATAGGCCAACGTCTCCGCGAACATATGCCCGGTATCGAGGAAGATCACCGGGATCGACGGATCGACATCGGCGGTCACCTTCAGCAAGGCCGCGGACTCCGAACCGAACGAGGAGACCACCGCAAGCCGCTCGCGGCCGATCGCCTGCAGCGCGGCAGCGATGACCTCGTGCGGCGTCGCATTGCGCAGCGCTGCATCCAGCGCCGCGACCGGCGTCTGTTCGACCTGATGTGATGCAGCCAACATGCTCACAGCCCGGCACTCTCCGAATGACGCAGTTGCAGGCGCTGATGCAACGCCGAGATCCGGCCGTCGCCGGCCGGCTGGTAGAACACCGAATAACGCTTGACGGTTTCGGTGAACGCCTCGGCGTCGGCCTGCTTTTTGACGTCGAACGCATCGAAGCCGGCGCGCAGCATGAACACGAACTGGTCACGCAGCACCTGGCCGGTCGCGCGCAGCTCGCCGCGATAGCCGTAGCGCTCCCGCAAGAGCCGCGCCTGCGTGTAGGCGCGGCCGTCGCGGAAGCTCGGGAACACCAGCGCGACCAGCGCGAGGCGGTCGAGATACGGCACGAGATCGTCGACATCGCGATTGTTCGGCCAGATTACGCCGAGCTTGCCGCGGCTCGCCAGCGCATCGGGGTCGGCAAGAAAGCGCGTCTCGGACACGAGGATCGCGCCCGTGGCCGGCAACTCGGCGTCGTCGGCGACGCGGACGAAGGCGTCCGTAACGATGTGTCCGCCCTTAACGAGTGGCATAAACCCGCTCCCTGAATGGTTCGACCCCGAGCCGCTTCACCGTGTCGACGAACAGCTCTTCGGGGTGCGCGCGCAGCGCAAGATAGGCTTCGACAATATCTTCGACGACATCGGCAACCTCGGCATAGGGCACCGCTGGGCCGATCAGGGTGCCGAGCACGGCGCCTTCGTCGGCGCGGCCGCCGATCGTGATCTGATAGAACTCCTCGTTGTTCTTCTCGACGCCGAGGATGCCGATGTGGCCGACATGATGATGGCCGCAGGCATTGATGCAGCCGGAGATGTTGATGTGCAGCCGGCCGATCAGGTTCGCCGTATCGTGATTGGCGAATCGGCGCGTGATCTCCTGCGCGATCGGGATCGAGCGCGCATTGGCCAGCGAGCAGTAGTCGAGGCCCGGGCAGGCAATGATGTCGGAGACGAGGTTGACGTTGGGGATCGCCAGGCCAATGGCCTCGAGCGCCTTCCACACCGCCGGCAGATCATGCTTGCGCACATGCGGCAACGCGAGGTTCTGCTCATGGCCGACGCGGATCTCGCCGAACGAGTACTTGTCGGCAATATCGGCAAGCCCATCCATCTGGTCCGCGGTCGCATCGCCCGGCGGCTTGCCGACCGGCTTCAGCGACACGGTGACGATAGCGTAGCCCTGCTGCTTGTGCGGGAACACCGAGTTCTTGCGCCAGGCCTCGAACTTCGCATCATGCGCGGCCTGCTTCAGCTCGTCCGGCATGTGCGGCAGCGCCTCATAGGCGGGATAGAAGAAGCGCGAGCGGATGTCCTCGACGATCCCGTCATCGAGCTTGAGCACGCCCTCGCGGATCTGCTGCCACTCCTCCTCGACCTCGGCCGCGAACTTCTCGATGCCGAGCTCGTGGACCAGGATCTTGATGCGCGCCTTGTAGATGTTGTCGCGGCGGCCGTACTGATTGTAGACGCGCAGGATCGCCTCGACATAGCTCAGGATGTCATGGCCATGCACGAACGGCTTGATGGTCTTGGCGATGAACGGCGAGCGGCCCAGCCCGCCGCCGACCAGCACCTCGAAGCCGGTCTCGCCCTGCTCGTTCTTCAGGAGCCGCAGGCCGATGTCGTGGATCTTGATCGCAGCGCGATCGTGCTCCGAGGCCGTGATCGCGATCTTGAACTTGCGCGGCAGGAACGAGAATTCGGGATGCAAGGTCGTGAACTGGCGCAGCAGCTCGGCCCAGATGCGGGGATCCTCGACCTCGCCCGGAGCGACGCCGGCCCACTGGTCGGCGGTCACGTTGCGCATGTTGTTGCCGGAGGTCTGCATCGACTGGATGCCGACTTCGGCGAGATCGGCCATCGCGTCCGGCAGCTCGGCGAGCTTGATCCAGTTGAACTGGATGTTCTGCCGGGTCGTGAAATGACCATAGCCGCGATCGTAGCGCCGCGCGACATGCGCCAGCCGCCGCAGCTGGTTCGACGCCAGGGTGCCGTAGGGGATGGCGATGCGGTACATATAGGCGTGCAGCTGGAGATACACGCCGTTCTGCAGCCGCAGCATCTTGAATTCATCCTCGGACAATTCGCCCGAGAGGCGGCGCTTCACCTGGTCGCGGAATTCGGCGACGCGCTCGTTGACCAAAGTGCGGTCGATTTCGTCATAAGCATACATGAGAAGGCCTTCAGGCTTGAGCCGGGAGCGCGATGGTGGCGCCCGTCAGCCGGATGTGTTCGCGCATGTTGCCGGGCTTGACCGCGCCGTCGGCTGCGACCTCGACCGGGGCGATGTAAGGACCGATCGCGTTGAGATCGTCGGCCACCGCCTCCGTCAGCAGCGCGCGCGCCTCCTCGGCGGTGCGCACGATCGCCGCGTCCGCGAGTTCATCCGACCAGCTCTTGGTGCCGGTGCGATAGATCACCGCACCGTCCCACGTCCGGTTCGCGGTGACGATCGAGGGACCGGTGATCTTGATCTTCTGTTGCAGCGGGGAGGTCATTCAGACGGGTTCCAGGAGTTGTGCAATCACGCCACTGAGATTCTGCTGACGCCACGGCGCCGAATGCGCCACGACGTCACCGATGATGAGAATGGCCGGGCCGCCATCGATCTGGCCGACGAGATCCGGCAATTGATCGAGCGTGCCGACCGCGGCCTGCGCATCCGGCCGCGTCACGCGCGCGAACACGCCGACCGGCGTCTGCGGCGAGCGGCCCGCGGCGAGCAGGCCGGAGCGCACTGCCGGAGCGGCCGTCATGCCCATGTAGACGACGACGGTCATCTTGGTGTCGGTCAGAACCGACCAGTCGACCGCCTCGGCGTCGCGCTCCTTGTGCGCGGTGAGGAAGGTGATGCGCAGCGCCTTGCTGCGGAAGGTCAGCGGCACCTCGAACTGCGCGGCGGCGCCGATGCCCGCGGTGATGCCGGGCACGATGGTGTAGGACACGCCGGCGTTGCGCAGCGCGTCGACCTCCTCGCCGCCGCGGCCGAACACGTAGGAGTCGCCGCCCTTGAGGCGAACCGCGCGCTTGCCTTCGCGCGCGGCCTCGATCAGCAGCTTGTTGACGGCGTCCTGGCCGATGCCGGGCTTGCCGACGCGGCGGCCGACCGGCACGCGCGAGGCGTCGCGGCGGATGCGGTCGAGAATCTCGGGGGTCACCAGCTCGTCATAGTAGACGACGTCGGCGTCCTGCAGCGCGCGCAGCGCCTTGATGGTGAGAAGATCGGGATCGCCCGGACCGGCACCGACCAGCGTGACGTGGCCTTCGCCGCGACCGGCGTGATCAGCGCCCGCGAACGCGGTGGGATCGGCGATGTCGTGCAGCGCCGCTTCGGCTTCCTGCTTGCGGCCCGCCAGCACCAGCGCGCCGATCGGGCCATCGACGATGCGCTCCCAGAAGCGGCGGCGCAGCGGCATCTCGGCGATCAGCGGGTTGATGGTCTTGCGGAAGTCGCCGATGAAGCTCGCGAGCTCGCCGATCCGCGCCGGCAGCAGCGCCTCGATGCGCTCGCGCACGCGGCGCGCCACGACCGGCGATGAGCCGCCGGTGCCGATCGCCACAACGACATCGCCGCGATCGACGATCGCCGGAAAGATGAAGCTGGAATGCGCGAGGTCGTCCATCACGTTGACGGGAAGACCCACGCTGCGCGCCCGCGCCGACATCGCCACGCCGATGTCGCCGGCGCCCGCGCACAGAACCGCGATGACGCCGGTGAGATCCGCGCTCAGCGGATCGCCGTCGGCGCGCTCGATCTGGCCGTGATCATCCTTGAGTCCGCCCAGATCGAAGTCGCCATCGGTCGCGAACCAGCGGATGCGTGCGCCGGCGGACAGCAACACGCGCAGCTTGGCGCGCACGAGCTCGCCCGCGCCGATCAGCAGCACGGGGCCGGTCTTCAGATCGAGAAACACCGGCAGATATTGCATTGCGTCCGTCGACTTCGACTCTTCGGGGTTGACTGGAATTATTTTCTATATAAGTGTCACCGCGCGGACGTAAAGAGAAAATTTTTCCCTGGCTTCGCCATAGAATTTTCTCCCAAGCAGGCGATGGCTGACAGTATGCACATTCTCACCAACGACGTTTCCAGAGACCGGTTGCCCTCCTCGGAGCTGGAGCAAGCATCTTCCATGCCGCGCGTGCTGAGCGCCGCGCCGACGATGGATCATCTCGATCAGCTGGAGGCGCAGAGCATTTACATTCTCCGCGAGGCCTTTGCACGGCTGAAGAAGCTCGCGCTGCTGTGGTCGCTGGGAAAAGATTCCAACGTGATGATCTGGCTCGCACGCAAGGCCTTCTTCGGCCGCGTGCCGTTTCCGGCCATGCATGTCGATACGGCCAAGAAGTTTCCGGAGATGTACGCCTTCCGCGACACCTACGCGCAGGAATGGGGCCTCGATCTCCGCGTCGAGCCGTGCCCGCCGATCGATGCCGTCGATCCCACGCTGCCGCCCGCGGCGCGCTCGGCTGCCCGGAAAACCGAGGGCCTGAAGATGGCGCTCGCCAAGCACGGCTTTGACGGCCTGATCGCCGGCATCCGCCGCGACGAGGAGGCGACGCGCGCCAAGGAGCGCGTGTTCTCGCCGCGCGGCGCCGAAGGCAATTGGGACGTCCGCGACCAGCCGCCGGAGTTCTGGGACCATTTCAACGCCTCGCCGCCGCAAGGCGCGCATCTGCGCATCCATCCGATCCTGCATTGGACCGAGGCCGACATCTGGGCCTACACGGCACGAGAGAACATTCCGATCATTCCGCTGTATCTGTCCAAGAACGGCAAGCGCTATCGCTCCCTCGGCGACCAGGACATCACCTTCCCTGTCGCATCGAACGCCTCGAACATCGCGGAAATTCTCGCCGAGCTCGAGAGCACCAAGGTGCCGGAGCGCGCCGGACGCGCGCTCGACCATGAGACCGAGGACGCCTTCGAGCGTCTGCGCGTCGCCGGCTATCTGTGAGCGGGAGCGCGCGATGAACATGAGAGTCCCCGCCGCCGCCCCCGCCACGCCGAATGGCACCACCCGCCCGCAGGTCTCAATCGTCATCGTCGGCCATGTCGATCACGGCAAATCGACGCTGGTCGGCCGCCTCTTGCATGAGACCGGCAGCCTGCCCGACGGCAAGCTCGAAATGCTGCAGGCGGTCTCCGCCCGCCGCGGCATGCCGTTCGAATGGTCGTTCCTGCTCGACGCGCTGCAGACCGAGCGCGACCAGGGCATCACCATCGACACCACGCAGATCCGCTTCCGCACCAATGCGCGCGAGGTCGTGCTGATCGACGCGCCTGGCCATGCCGAGTTCCTGCGCAACATGATCACCGGCGCCTCGCAGGCCGACGGCGCGGTGCTGATCATCGACGCGCTCGAAGGCGTGCGCGACCAGACCCGCCGTCACGGCTATCTGCTGCATCTGCTCGGCGTGAAGCAGGTCGCGGTGGTCGTCAACAAGATGGACCGCGTCGATTTCAGCGAGGATCGCTTCGACGCGATCAGGACCGAGATCTCGGCGCATCTCCAGGGCCTCGGCGTCAAGCCGGTCGCCGTGATCCCGATCTCCGCGCGCGACGGCGACGGCGTCGCCGCCCTGACCTCGCGGATCGGCTGGTACGACGGCCCGACCGTGGTCGAGGCGCTCGACGGGCTCGAGCCGGCGAAGCCGCTGTCCAGCCTGCCGCTGCGGCTGCCGGTGCAGGCGATCTACAAGTTCGACGACCGCCGCATCGTCGCCGGCCGCGTCGAGGCCGGTGAGTTGCGCTCTGGCGATGAGATCGTGATCATGCCGGCCGGCAAGATCGCCAAGATCAAGACCGTCGAGGGCTGGCCGCAGACGCCTGTCACGACGGCGCAAGGCGCGGGCCGCTCGGTCGGCATCACGCTCGACCGCGAGCTGTTCATCGAGCGCGGCGACGTCATCGCCCATGTCGGCCGCGAGCCGCAGGCGGCGCGCCGGCTGCATGCGCGCATCTTCTGGCTGCACGACCAGCCGCTCGCCAAGGGGGACAGCATTCTGGTCCGGCTCGGCACCCGCGAGGCGCGCGGCAGCGTGGTCGCGATCGAGAAGGCGGTCGATCCGGGCTCGCTGTCCAACGAGGAGAACGCGTCGATCGCGCGCAACCATGTCGGCGAGATCGAGATCGCGCTGACCCAGCCGGTCGCGGTCGATCCCTATACCGAGAACGCGCGCACCGGCCGCCTCGTCATCGAGGTGCAGGGCCGCATCGCCGGCGGCGGTCTGGTGCTGTCGATCGCTGCCGGCAAGCGCGCCGCGCCGGTCGACATCATGCCGGTGGAATCGGCGCTGCAGCCGCAGGAGCGCGCCGACCGCTATCGCCACAAGGGCGCGGTGGTCTGGATGACCGGCCTGCCCGGCGCCGGCAAATCGACCTTGGCGCGGGCACTGGAGCGGCGGCTGTTCAGCCGCGGCGGCGCGCCCGTGCTGCTCGACGGCGACACCGTGCGCGCCGGCCTCAACAAGGATCTCGGCTTCACGCCGGAGGACCGCGCCGAGAACATCCGCCGCCTCGCCGAGGTCGCGACCCATCTCGCCCGCAACGGCCATATCGCGATCGTCGCCGCGGTGTCGCCCGCGCGCGAGGACCGTGCTGCCGCGCGTCGCGTGGCCGGCGATCTGTTCCGCGAGATCTATGTCGCCACGGCGGCCGAGATCTGCGAGAGCCGCGACCCCAAGGGCCACTACGCCAAGGCCCGCGCCGGCAACTTGCAGAACTTCACCGGCATTGGCACCGACTACGAGCCGCCGCTGGATGCGGAGCTCGTCATCGACACCGCGACGCGCGGCATCGCCGATGCCACCGACGAGCTCGAATCGCTGCTGTCGAAAACCGGCGTGCTGTTCGACGACATCGCCGATCTCGGCGCGAACATCTGAGGCGAAGGTCGTTCGCCTTCGATGACCCAACACGACACGACGTCATTCCGGGGCAAGGCCGCAGGCCTTGAACCCGGAATCCCGACATTGTCTTGCGTTCATTCTTAACAAGCTCGAGATTCCGGGTTCGATCGTCAACGCACAGCCGCTTCGCGGCTGCGCATTGCCGATCGCCCCGGAATGACGGTGAAAGCGCGACGCCGTCTCGTCTCAGTCCGACGCTACAGCGCGCCGACATACGCCGTGAGATCGTCGAGCTCCGCCTCGGTCGGCAGCCGCGATTCCATCTTCTTGGCGTAGAACTCCCACATCAGCTTGACGGCCTCGCGCAGCGAGGCCGTGCGGCCATCGTGGAAATACGGCGCGGTCGATGCCACCGCGTGCAACGTCGGCACCTTGAACTTGCCGCCGGTGCCGATGTCGTCCTTGCTCTTCTTGTCGAAGCTCGGCAGCTGATGGCAGGTGCCGCAGCCGCCGTCGCCGACATAGAGCTCATAGCCGCGCTTGATCGCCGCGCTCGCATCCGGCCGCGGCGTGCCGTCCTCCTTGACCTGCCAGTTCGCCGGATAGTTCAAGGTCCGGACATAGGCGACCAGCGCCGCCAGCGTCTCCGGCGACGGCTCCGGTCCCTTCATGCGGTTGACGATGATGCCGCGGATGCTGTCCTCCAGCGTCGCGGCTTGGCCCGCCCAGCCGAACACCGCGCGCTCGGCGACGCCCCACAGCGTCGGCGTGTTGCGGCCGTTGGGATCGCCGTCGGCAACAACATCGAGGCCGACATAGGTCTTGTTGTTGGTGTGCCCGGTCGAGAAGTGACAGGTGGCGCACGACGCCTTGCTGCCGCCCGACAGGCTGGCGTCGTTGAACAGAGCGAGGCCCTTGGCCGCGAGCTCCGCCTCGGACAATGCGGCTTGCGCGGTAACGGCCGCGCCGACCGTGACGGGCTCAGCCGTCGTCACGGGTTGTGCCGCCGCCACGGGCTGCGCCGCCACCGGCTGGGCCGCGACCATCGCGGGCGGGGCCTTCCGCTTGTGCGGCGCCGCGGCCGCATGCCTGACCCTCGCCCCGTGCGCGGAGGTCCTCACCCGGTGTGCGGCGGACCCGTGCGCGGAGCGCCTGTGCACCACGGCCGCGACATGGACCGGCTTCGGTTTCAGCGCGGCCGCGAGCCGCTGCAGCAACGACGGCTGTCTGTCGGCTACCTGATAGGATGTCGTCGCGCGATCGGCCGCGAGTGCGGGCAGCGCGAGCAGGCTCAGACACAGGACGGCCGACTTCAGCCCAGTGAATGACATCACCCCGACTCCCCCCGCATCCTGTAGATGCGAGTCGTTATCGGTAGCCTTTACGTCCGAAGTGGGACTGTGCCGCGGCAATGAGTCGGCGCGCACTCGCCGCGAATGCCCTGATCGCGGCAGGCGATCAGTGTCGGCACGAACCTGCCATGTCAGCCCGGCACCAGCGCCGCATTGACCTTGGGGATGGCCTGCAGCGTCTCCGGCGAGATCGCGAGATGCTGCAGCACGAGCTGCGGCGGCAGATGCGTCAGCCACTGGTTCAACGAGATGTCCTGATAGCGCGGCGCCTTGAACATCTCGAGGAAGACGAGATCGCTGTCGCCGGTGTTCTCGATGTAGTGCCCGAGCGTCTGCGGCACGTAGCCGACGTCCCCCGGATTGAAGTCGATGGTGCGCGCCGCCGATTTGTTGAAGAACACTGTCATGCGTCCCCGTCCCGCGATGTAGTACTGCCATTCATTGGCGTTCGGATGCCAGTGCAGCTCGCGCATCCCGCCCGGCTTGATGGTGACATGCGCCATCGCGATGTTCTTCGCCGCCGCGAAGTTCGAGGAATCGACGATGCGCACCTCGCCGCTGCGGTCGGATTTCTGCGGCTGCATCGGCTGCATCGGAAAGGTGAAGTGCTCGGCGCTAACATGGCCGGAGTTGATCGCTGCGGATCGATCCTGCTCAAGCCCGCCGGGGACCGGCGCCTGGAAGATGTAGCGGCCGTCGCGCGGAATGGTCTTGAAGGGATCGAGCGCGGACTGTGCCACGCTCCAGTTCTTCGCCACCACCTCCGGAGGCGTGTGAATCATCCAGTCCGACAGCAGCGTGGTATTGTCCTCGGAGAATTTTCCGTCGTCGAACACCAGCAGAAACTCGCAGCCGTCCGGCCCGAGCCCCTGTAGCGAGTGCGGAATGCCGGTCGGGAAGTACCAGAGATCGCCGGCCTGCACGTCGTCGACGAACACGCCGCCATCGGCGTCGACCGCCGTCAGCCGGCACGAGCCGTGCAGCATCAGGGCCCATTCGTCGGCCTCGTGCCAATGCAGCTCGCGGATGCCGCCGGCCGTGAGGCGCATGTTGACGCCGGCAATGTCCTGGGAGATCGGCAGATCCTCGACATTGACCTGCCGCGACCAGCCGCCCTCCTGGACGCGCCGGTGCATCATCGAGAACGAGCTCCAGAAATTCGGCGGCAGCGCATGATCGGTCGGCGGCGGTGCATTGGCGCTGGGAAACAGCTCTTGCAGCGCGCGGTTGTTCGGGCCGGGATCGCTGGCACTGTCCTGCGGCTGCGCATGGGCACGCGTAGTAGCGAGCACGCCGGCCGCCGCGGCGGTCGAGACGCCGAGGAAGTTGCGGCGAGAGAACAGATTCTTGAGCAGCGATCGCGCGGGTCGAATGGAAAAGGGCTTTGGCGGCATGACCGTCTCCGATTGCGGTCGGGCCTCAACCTCGCGCGTCGCCCGGTGTTCCTCGCGTGGCGACCGCATTTCGTGACCGGCGTCACGGTCGGCACACGCCGGACATCCTAAACATCGGCTCACCGCCAGCGAGTTGCCAAGCGGCGCAGCGGGGACAGCACACAATCATCGGCCGACCGGCCATCCATCGCCAGCCCTCACCCTCAGACGCAAGGAGGTCACACCATGTCGCGCTCCACCCTCACCCGCATCGGCTTTGCTCTGACCCTGATCATCTCCGGCCTCGGCACGATGTCCGAGGCCCAGGCCGGCGGTGCCTACGGCCCGGACACCTGCAAGATCGGCTATGTCTGGCGCGAGGCCTATCCCGGCGACCACACCTGCGTGACGCCGGACCAGCGCGCCCGCGCCGCGCTCGACAACCGCCAAGCCGGCAACCGCGTCAGCGCCACCGACCGCACCTATGGCAGCAGGACCTGCCGCCAGGGCTACGTCTGGCGCGAGGCCTATGACGGTGACACCACCTGCGTCACCCCCGAGCAGCGCGCCCGCGTGAAGTACGACAACGCGCGCGCCAACGGACGGTATCAGTAAGAGCATCTCGGGATGACCATGACCACGGAGCGGACGGCACCAACGCTGTCCGCTCCGTGCCGTCACCCGGTCCGTTCAACGCGACACGACGCAGCCACATCCTCGCTGTAACGAAAGAGGCGGAGCCAGTCGGCGCGAGGTTCCAGGCTGACCGACTGCAAGGACGATCGTGCGACGTCTGGCCGCTCGGACTAATTGCGCGAAACCGGCGTGCGTTCGTAGAGGTCGGTCACGCGGCACATCAGGCCGAAGCTGGGCAGCGACAGCTCGCCCTGCGCATCGCAGGTGATCGACGTCCATCCGCTCTCGCTTCGGACATCGAGCGCGACGTGCATCCGGTCCTGGGCGATGACCAACACCGCGAGGCAGTGCGGGTGCTCGCGGTACAACTCCCGTTTGACGTCGATCCAGCGGCGGTCGGTGCCGGGCACGATGACCTCATCGGTGTCGGAGATCACTTCGGCCAGAAGATAGGCTTTGTCGACGAAACGCTGGCCGGGATCATAATCGGCATCGATCACGCCAACATCCGGCTCCGGCCTGAAATCGCCGGCGCCGAGATCGAGTCCGGGCCGCTGCGCCGCCAGCCAAGCCGGCGCGTGCCGCGCCAGCGCATCATTGAGCAGCCGTTCGAGATTGCTGGCGATCTGGTTGTGCGCGATGGTCGGCGGGGTCATCATCATGGCCACACCCCCGATCAACTCCCAGCGCTCGTGATCCGGCCGCCGCGCCTGAAAGCTGCGGAACTCCAAGGCTGACATCCGGCCCGAACGGTCATGAGCGGCAATCTGCATCTACGGGCATCCGATTGTTGCCGGGAAGCTAGCATGTGACGACTATGAAGGGGAGAGGAGTCGGGCGGCCGGCGAGCCGTAGCTATAGCGAACAACAACGTGCCTTTTGCGCAGTCCGTCTGACAAGCTAGCGCCGGTTTGATGCCGGACCGGCGCCGAGCTCTCAGCACAGCCGCCGCGGAGTATGGGTCCCGGCGCGGAGGCCGGGACGACACCGAGGTTGCGGCACCAGCGCAGCCACACAACCGGTGTCGTCCCGGACAAGCCCGGCAACGCGAAGCGTTGGCGGGCGCCGATCCGGGATCCATACTCCGTGAAGCTTGTTTGAGGTACATCCCGCGAACCAAGTCGCGACTCTGATGGCTGCGCACGCTCCCGCAACGAGCTACGCGAAACATCCGAATTTGCTTGCCGCAACAACCTGATTTGCCCTGTCCAGTCCTCCGCCGAAAAATATTCCTCTTTCATTTTTTCCGAAATCATGTATATCTCTGCCCATCCCGTCCCACACGAGGGACGTTTCGCGACCGTCACGGACGTCGGGTGCGGGATGCGGTGGGCGCCTTAGGCTGCGGCGTGAGTGATCACGCTGGCGGACAGTCCCGGGGCGCACGGCCAAGCCGTGGGGTTCTGGCATCCCGATGCTGATGCCACGCCGGCGATGACGCCAACGCGTCGCGCGGGCAACGGTGACCACAAGCCCGGGCACCGGGGAGACCACGGAGCAACCGTCAATCCATCGCGCAGGGAAGGCCGGATGTCCGGCTCGTA
>NZ_CAFI01000314.1 GCF_000239775.1 Bradyrhizobium sp. ORS 375 | reverse complement strand
GGGGAGGGGAGCGCACCGACAGCGTGGCGAGAGCGGCGAATCCCAGCTCACAGCTGATCACTTCAACTCAGACACCTCGCCCTCGGGCAGATCGAACTCGAACGCATTCAGCGTCATCGAGACCATCGTGTAGTAGCCGCACAGGCCGATGATCTCGACCAGGCCGCGCTCGCCGAGCGTAGCGATCGCGTCTTTGTACAGCGCGTCCGTGAGTCCATGCCCCTCATGCAGCGATTTGGCGACGTCGTAGATCATCTGCGCCTTGGCGTCTGAAAATTCCGGCGTGCGGCGGTCGCGGATATCCTCGATGATCTTGATGTCGAGGCCGCCGGCCAGCGCGAGCCGCTTATGCGCGTACCATTCGTAGTGCGCGGTCCAGTGCCGCGCGGTCACCAGGATTGCGATCTCCGACAGCGCGGCCGGAAACACCGTGTCATAACGCAGGAAGGCGCCGAGCCGGGTGGCGTGCCGCGCCATCTCCGGGCTGTTCAGCCAGGCCATCATCGGCGGCGGCGGCGAGCCGCGCTTGCTGGCGATCGACTCGTCATAGGTCTGGCGCTGGTCGGCGCTCATTTCGCCAGGCGAAAGAAGTTTCAGGCGCATGGTCGTTTCCTCGTATTTTCACGCGGCGGCATCATGACCATAAGTCGCGCTGCAAGGCGAGGGCGTGAAGCGGCGACATCGATGTTGAATTCCGGCAGGCGCTGAGGTTAGGTCGTTCCCAACGAAGCAACATGGAAACGCGCGAGGATCCGATATGGCCGATCTCGACACATTCCGCCGCGAAACGCGCGCCTGGCTCGAGGCCAATTGTCCGCCGGAAATGCGCCAGCCGATGACCTCGGACGAGGACACGTTCTGGGGCGGTCGCAACGCGAAATTCTCCTCCGAGCCGCAGCGCGTCTGGTTCGAGCGCATGCGCGACAAGGGTTGGACGGTGCCGCACTGGCCGAAAGAATATGGCGGCGGCGGACTGGACGGCGAGGAAGCCAAGATCGTGCGCCAGGAGATGGCGGCGATCGGCGCGCGTGCGCCGATCACCTCGTTCGGGATCTCGATGCTCGGGCCGGCGCTGCTGAAATACGGCACCGACGCTCAGAAGCGGGAGCATCTTCCCAAGATCACCGCCGGACTCATTCGCTGGTGCCAGGGCTATTCCGAGCCGAACGCCGGCTCCGACCTCGCTTCCTTGCAGACCCGCGCCGAGAGCGACGGCGACGACTACATCATCAATGGCCAGAAGATCTGGACCTCCTACGCCAACTACGCCGACTGGATCTTCTGCCTGGTGCGCACCGATCCCACCGCGAAGAAGCATGACGGCATCAGCTTCATCCTGTTCGACATGACCTCGAAGGGCGTATCGACCAAGCCGATCCTCTTGATCTCCGGCCGCTCGCCGTTCTGCGAAACCTTCTTCGACAATGTCCGCGTGCCCAAGGCGAATGTGCTCGGCACCGTCAATCGCGGCTGGGACGTCGCGAAATACCTGCTGCAGCACGAGCGCGCGATGATCTCCGGCATGGGCGAGCGCGGCGGCAGCCGTCCGCTCGGCCAGGTCGCAGCGGACTCGGTAGGCAGCGATGGTCAAGGCCGCCTCGACGATGCGCTGCTGCGCGCCGAGATCGCCACCTTCGATGTCGACGAGGCTGCCCTCGCCGCCGCCGCGGAGCGGATGGTCGATCTCGCCAAGGCGGGGCAGGGCCATCCGGCGTTCTCGTCGGCGATGAAGTATTACGGCACCGAGCTCAACAAGCGCCGCCACGAGCTCTTGATGTCATCCGGCGGCATCGACGCGCTGGAATGGGAAAGCGAGCGCTCGCACGAAGGCGCCCGCCCGCGCGCGTGGCTGCGGACCAAGGCGAACTCGATCGAAGGCGGCACCTCCGAGGTCATGCTCGGCATCGTCGCCAAGCGCATCCTCGATCTGCCGGGGGCGTAGTTCACCACTCTGGCCGTCATTCCGGGGCGCCGCGTAGCGGCGAGCCCGGAATCCATAACCACGATCGTGAGTATGGATTCCGGGCCTGGCCCTGCGGGCCATCCCGGAATGACGGGACTCAAATTGATCGTCAGCGTCTCAACGGGAAGCCGCCATGCCTCTCCTCCTCACCGAAGAACAATCCATGCTGCGTGACAGCGCGCGCGGCCTGATCTCCGATCACGCGCCCATAGCTCATCTGCGCAAGCTGCGTGACTCGCGCGACGAGACCGGCTTCTCCCGAGAGCTGTGGGCCACCTTCGCCGAGATGGGCTTCGCCGGCCTGCTGGTGCCCGAGGAGCACGGCGGCTCCGGACTCGGCGCTGTCGAGGCCGGTGTTGTCATGGAGGAGATCGGGCGCACCTTGATGCCGTCGCCGTTCCTCGCGACGGCGGTGCTGTCGGCGTCGGCGCTCATCCGTGCTGGCTCGGCGGCGCAGAAATCCGAGTGTTTGCCCAAGATAGCCGCCGGTAAGCTGCTCGCCGCCCTGGCGTTGGAAGAGGGGGCGAAGCATCGCCCGCTGCACACTGCGCTTCAGGCCGTTCGCTCCGGCAACGGCTTCAAGCTGAGCGGCGCCAAGGCGATGGTGGTCGACGGTCATGTTGCCGATCTCCTGCTCGTGGTCGCGCGCAGTGCCGGCGCGCCGGGCGAGAGCGACGGCCTCACGGTGTTCCTGGTCGATCCCAGGGCCAAGGGGATCGCAATCGAGCGCACCATCATGGTCGACGCGCACAACGCCGCGCGCGTCACGTTCGACAATGTCGAGGTGACCGCCGATCACGTGCTCGGCGAGGTCGATGGCGGCGCCGCGGTGCTCGGCGGCGTGCTCGATCTCGGCCGCGGCGCCGTTGCCTCCGAGATGGTCGGCTTGAGCGAGGAGGTGTTCGGCCGCACTGTCGCCTATCTGAAGGAGCGCAAGCAGTTCGGCAAGGCGATCGGCGAATTCCAGGCGCTGCAGCACCGTGCCGCGCAGCTCTACATCGAGATCGAGATTACGCGCGCCGCCGTGCTCAAGGCGCTGCAGGCCCTCGATGCCGATCCCGCCGGTGCGCCGGCCGCCGTCGCCGTGGCGAAAGCTCGCGCCGGCGCCACCGCGACGCGCGCGGTGCAGGAGGGCGTGCAGATGCATGGCGGCATGGGCATGACCGATCAGTTCGACATTGGCTTCTTCATGAAGCGCGCGCGGGTGTGCGAGGAGCTGCTCGGCGATGCGAACTATCACGCCGCGCAGTTGGCGCAGCTCCGAGGATACTGAGCAGCCTCGGTCGGCCAAGACAGGTTCTACAATCTCGGTGTCATCGTCCGCGAAAGCGGACGATCCAGTACGCTGAGACAGGAGTGATCGATCGAGGGGTCGCGGCATACTGGGTACCCCGCCTTCGCGGGGTACGACAGTGTCAGGGATCGGCCGAGGTCGCGCCACACTCACCGCTGTCGTCCCGGCGAACGCCGGGATCCATAACCACAGGGCGATGTGGCGACGCGCGCTGGCAGCTCCAGCCTTCGCCAAATTCCAGATGGTGGTTATGGGTCCCGGCTCAAAGGCCGGGACGACACCGTTGTTGTTGCGACGACATTGGCCCTCATAGGCCAGTTGCGTCTCTACAATCCTGAACGTCGCGACCTCAAAGCTCGCGAGAAATGAGCGCACCGTCATCGACGGCGCGCTCTCGTCCTTCAAAGCTCTCGCTTGATCAATGATGCATCGCCGTCTTGGCCGGCGGCAGCAGCACCTTGTCGACGACGTGGATGACGCCGTTCGAGGCCATGATGTCCGCCTGCACCACGTGCGCGTCGTTGACCTGCACGCCGAAGAAGGTGCCGTCGACGTTGACCGGCTGGCCCTGCGCGGTCTTGACGCTGAGCTTCTTGCCGGCGACGTCGCCCGCCTTCACCGCGCCCGGGATGACGTGATACTTCAGGATCGCGGCGAGCTTGCCCTTGTTCTTCGGCTTCAGAAGATCCTCGACGGTGCCGGGCGGCAGCGCTGCGAAGGCCGCATCGGTCGGCGCGAACACGGTGAACGGGCCCTTGCTCTTCAGCACCGGCACGACGCCCGCGGCCTTGGCCGCCGCGACCAGCGTCTTGAACTGGCCAGCACCGACCGCGGTGTCGACGATATCGGCGGCGCGAGCGGCCGTGGCTGACATGGAGAGCGCGCCCAGCATCAACGCGCCGGCCACGAACGAACGGATTCCCAACGTCATTCGAGTGTTTCCTTGTGAACTGAACTGATGAGTTGGCTGATGCGCGAAAGGATTTGCGGCCCCTTGCTCTCCCTGTGGTCCAGGGTCGCATCACCCCGACCGGGTTGGTCGAGGTCGTTACGATCGCTGCGCGGGGATGGATTTGATGGCGCGTTCACGAACTCGTGAACATGAAGGGCGCTCGCCATGCGAGACGCGCAATGCGCATGAATCCGCTGAACTAATTGCGCGGTATCCGCAGGCGCCTTGCCCGTCGTGCCATTTTGTCGCAATCCGACGGGCGTTGTGTCGTCGGGCAAATCGGCTGCACATTCTGCCGCGTCA
>NZ_CAFI01000315.1 GCF_000239775.1 Bradyrhizobium sp. ORS 375 | reverse complement strand
CGCCGCCGCAGCGTCGGCAGCGATGACCCGCGCCGGCGGCCGGCGCTGGTCCAGCTCAATGGCGTGACCTCGACCATCTTCACGGGGATCGGACGCAGTCCGGTCCCCGTTCTGCTGCCGTTCGACACGGCAGCCTATCTGAACGCGCGCCGTCGCGGCGCGATCGATCCGCAGGCGCTGCCGCGCTACCAGGCCGACTTCCAGACCGATCTGTTCGACGCCGGTCCCTCCGGCTACGACGCGGTGTTCTCGCTTGGCCCCGAGGTGACCTCCGGCCTGCCCTCACGAATCTTCGCCAGGCTGGTCGAGGTCCAGATCACCGGCTCGAGCATCACCTACGACCTTGCCGATCCCGCCGGCGGCAAGGGCGAGAGCGTCAAGGCGTTGTCGGCGCAATATCCCGACCTGCGCCGCTTCATCCGCGAGGGCTATGTCCGCTACGCCTTCACCCGCTTCGGCGTGCCCTATGTGGTCTCGATCCAGTGCCTCGACAGCGCGCCGCGGCCGAAGCGCCTGGCCTGCCGCGAGGCTTATCCGATCGCCGAGCGCTTCCTGAGGGCGCTGCGGGTCACCGGTGGCCAGCCGTCCCGCAGCGCGCCGGAGATCACGCCGGTCGCCGCCGAGCGGCCTGCGGTGTTCGATGCTGATTTCACCTATCGCCCGGTCGGCGACATCGTCATGAACTCGGGCGCGCGCGGCCAGGGCGGCCGCGCCGACCGCACGGCATATTCGCAGATCCGCTTTCCGCTCGATGCGCCGGCCTATGTGCATTCGCAATCATTCGGCCGCCGGCGCGCCAGCGACAAGTTCGACCAGCCCTGGAGCCAATATCCCTGGCGGGACAGTTTCTGCGAGGCGCGCGACTTCAACGTCGGCCAATGCGCCAGCGGCTTGGGTCACCAGGGCCAGGATCTCCGGCCCGGCGCCTGTCCGCTCCGCCGCGACGGCCCCGACGGTTGCGATCCGCGGCAGCAGCGCGTGCTCGCGGTGCGTGACGGCGTCGTGATCCGCAGCGCGAAGCAGCAGGGCGCCATCATCCAGGTCAACACCGGCACCGAGCACATCCGCTTCCGCTACATGCACATGAACCCGAGCGCGATGGACGATGACGGCCTGCTCAACGGCAGAGCCTTGCGCGAGGGCGAGCCGATCGGCGTGGTCTCGAACTATCTCGACCATCCCAACGGCACCACGCGCCACCTGCATTTCGACGTCCAGCTGTTCACCCGCGACGGCTGGATCTGGGTCAATCCCTACACGACCCTGATCGCGGCCTATGAGCGCCTGATCGGCGGCCGCGGCCGCGAGATCGGGCTGGAAATGGCGGCGTCACCGCCCCCGGCCGCCACCGGAACGATCAGCACGCCCGCGCAAGGTCCGTCCCTGCTCGGCCCGGCCGCCGATGCCGCCGCAGGACGCGACCGGAACTGATTGCGCACACGGCCAAGCCTGCCGGAACCGACCTCCCCGGCTGCGGGTTATCGCCCCCATGGAGGACGACGGATGGCGACAGGCACGCCTCACCACCGAACCGGACTGGCGCTGGTCTCAGCAGCGATCGCGCTGATCTGCATGGGCGCGCTCACCGTGCTGGTGCGCGACCGCTGGAATCCGCCCGAGATCAAATCCGCCGAGGCCGCCCGCCACTCCACCACCGGCCAGGTCGCCCGCGCCGCCGGCGCCCGCGTGATGCCGACCGATCCCAGCCTCGCCGTCGAGCCGAAACCCGAGGGCCCGAAGCGCGCCCAGCCAGCGAATCCGTTCTGAGCAGGCGACGGAGCACGCCGCAAGACGAGCGCTCAGCCGTTCGCGCGCCTCCTCACGCCGACCACTTGTCCTCCTCCCGCCGATGCTCCTCGGCGTTGAGGCGCTCGGCGATTTCATGCGCCATCGCTTCGGTATCGGTGCGCGCGATCGGCTTGCCGTCCTGGCACCTCACGCGGTCCTTGTCCGCTTCCAAAGGGAAATCGTCCGGCTTCAGCGGCTCGTTCGGCTCGGCCATGTGCGCCTCCTTGTTTGAAGACACAACTCATGCGGCTTCGCGGCGGTTCCCGACTGTTCAGCTGCCGGCGCGCACCGGCCGCTCCGCCGGGGTCCAGCGAAAGGCGACGCCATAGCGGTTCCAGAGATTGATCACGCCGATCGCCGAGGTCAGAAACACCAGTTCCGTCTCGGAGAATTCGGCACGCGCCTGGTCATAGACCTCGTCGCTGACGCCGCCCTCCAGCTTCGTCAGTGCCTCGGTGAAGGCCAGCGCGGCGCGCTCGCGGCTCGTGAATTGCGGCGCCTCGCGCCAGACCACGACGAGATTGATCCTGTCGGCGGACACGCCGAGCTTCTCGGCCATCAGGATGTGATGCTGCACGCAGAACGCACAGCCGTTGATCTGCGACGCGCGGATCTTCACGAGCTCGAGCAGCTGCTTGTCGAGCCCGGCCTTGGCCGCCTGCTGGCTGACCGCAAGGATCGCCTCGTAGAGCTCCGGCGCCTGCCGCCTGAAATCGGGGTACTCGCTGCGCGCATGTGACATGGTTCGCCTCTTGTGTTATCAGAGCTATGATAAGTTATCAGGGCACTGACGATATGCGCAAGAGACCGGCTTTATCACCATCGCGAAAGCAGGCGCCGACGGAGCGTGCGGTTGCGCCGCCGCGCCCGCCGGCCCCCGGCGAGGGCAAGCGCGGGCAGGACGGACATCTCGCTTATCTGCTGCGCCAGGCCCAGGCGGCGGCGCGGCTGTCGCTGGAGCGGGCGCTCGCCTCGACCGGCCTGACCCACCCGCAGTTCGTGGTGCTGACGATGCTGAAGGCCTATCCGGGCCTGTCGGGAGCCGACTGCGCACGGGTGGCGCTGCTGACGCCACAGACCGTGAACGTGATCATCGGCAATCTCGAGCGCGATGGCGCCATCGAGCGGACGCCGCATCCGGTTCACGGCCGAGTGCTGCAGTGGACGCTGACCCGGCACGGACTTGGTCTGCTGGCCAAGGCGCGGCGGCGGGCGACCGCGCTGGAACGGCGGCTCGCCCTCGGCCTGGGGCGGCGGGACCTCGCGGTGATCCGCCGCTGGCTGGCTGGCGTCGCGGCGGATCTGCACGGCGCCTGACCGGTTCCCGCGGCATGCCGGCCTTTGCCGCACAGGCCCCTGAGCGGCTAGACTAGGGGTCATGACCCAGCCCGATTCCACCTCCCGCCGCGCCCTGCTCCGCTCCGGCCTCGGCGTCGCGGCGCTTCTCGCCCCCGCCTGGCCCGCAGCGGCCGCGCCGGCGGAGTTCGATGCCTGGCGCGACGGCTTCCGCGGCCGGGCGCTCGCCAAGGGCATCTCGCCGGCGACCTGGAACCGGGTGATGGCGCGGCTCGAGCCGGACATGACCGTGTTCAAGGAGCTGCGCAATCAGCCCGAGTTCAAGGAGCAGCTCTGGCAGTACATCAACCGTCGCGTCTCCGATTGGCGCGTCATCAACGGCAAGGCGGCGCTGCAGAAGAACGAGGCGCTGTTCGCGCGGATCGAGAAGGACTTTGGCGTCGAGCGCGGCACGCTGCTGGCGCTGTGGGGCGTCGAGTCGGCCTATGGCGATCCTCTCGTGCAGCAGAACCACATGCGGCCGGTGTTCCCGGCGCTTGCTGCGCTCGCCTGGAACGAGCCGCGCCGCAAGGCCTATTGGGAGACCGAGCTCACCAACGCGCTGAAAATCGTCGACCGCGGCTGGAGCACGCCGGAGGAAATGCGCGGCTCCTGGGCGGGCGCGATGGGTCACACGCAATGGATGCCCGAGGTGTGGCTCAACGTCGGCTTCGACTATGATGGCGACGGCAAGATCAACCCGTTCGGCCGTCCCGACGACGCGCTCGGCTCGACCGCGCGCTACCTCGTCAACCGCGGCAAGTATCATCGCGGCGAGCATTGGGGCTGGGAGGTCCGCGCGCCCGGCAACATCTCGGGCAGCAGGACCTATGCGGCCTGGCAGGCCGCCGGCGTCAACCGCGCCGACGGCGAGCCCTTCCCGCAGCCGAACGCGTCAGCGCAGCTCTGGATTCCGGTCGACGGCGGCCCCGCCTTTCTGCTGGGACCGAACTTCTACTCGGTGAAGTCCTACAATCCGGCGATGAGCTACGCGCTCGCGATCTGCCATCTCGGCGACCGCATTTTGGGAAGCCCGCCGTTCCTGCAGCCGTTCCCCGGCTCGGAGCGGGCGCTGACGCTCGCCGAAGTCCAGGAGATGCAGAAGCGCCTGACGGCGGCCGGGTTCGACACCGGCGGCACCGACGGCCGCGTCGGCAACGACACCATGAAGGCGATCCGCGATTTTCAGGCGAAGGCGGGGATCACGCCGGCCGACGGCTATGGCGGGCTCAAGGTGCTGGCGAAGCTGCGGCAAGGCGGCTAGGCGGCCATCCGGGCCGCACTCTCCAAAGGCGGTTTGATCGAGTCTATCTCATCTCGCGTCATTGCGAGCGCAGCGAAGCAATCCAGGATGGCGTGCGGGACTCTGGATTGCTTCGCAGCGCTCGCAATGACGGAGAGAGGTTGCCAATCCCGCGTCCCCCTGCATCGTGATCACGGCTTGCTCGCAGCCTCGCGGTGTCCCCTCGGCGCCCTCGCTCGCGGCTGCGGACTGCTCGCCACCTTCACCCGGATGCGCACCGAGCCCCCGCCTTTCGACTGCTCCTCGATGTCGAAGCCGCCGGTCTTGCGCACGAGATCGCTGAGCTTGCGGCAGCCATAGCTGCGCGGATCGAAGTCGGAGACAAGGTTCGACAGCTGCTTGCCGACCTCGCCGAGCGCGACCCAGCCGTCCTCGCTCTCCATCTGCGTGATGACCTTCTTGATCATCGGCGTCGCGGCGCTGATCGGCAGCAGCGGCTTCGGCGCCGCCGCGCTGTCCGCATCCTTGCTCACCGCGTCGCTGCGCAGATTCTCCGTGTAGATGAACCTGCGGCAGGCCTGCCGAAAACTCTCCGGCGTCTTCTGCTCGCCGAAGCCGAACACGTCGATGCCCTGCTCGCGGATGCGCGCGGCGAGCCGGGTGAAATCGCTGTCCGACGACACCAGGCAGAAGCCGTCGAACCGGCCGCTGTGCAGGAGGTCCATGGCGTCGATCACCAGCGTGATGTCGGAGGCGTTCTTGCCCGTGGTGTAGGCGAACTGCTGCTGCGGCACGATCGCGTGGCGCGCCAGCGTATCGGCCCAGGGCTTCGAGCGCGGACTGGAGAAGTCGCCATAGATCCGGCGCACGCTCGCCTCGCCGATCTTGGCGATCTCCTCGAACAGCCCGTCCACGATCTTGGCCGAGGCATTGTCGGCGTCGATCAGCACGGCAAGGCGCGGCGAGCGGGGTTCGGAAGGCATTGAATGTCCTCGAGGGTGACGTGAGTCTGGTTCCTTATACCCCGCACGGAGAGGTTCAGCCGACAAAGTTCGTGGCCGGCGCCAAGGATTGGCAAGCCGTGCGGCGCAGGTCTCTTGTGAACTGCCGGTCACAACTATTCGTATACGAATAAATTCGCGGTTCCGCCGCCGTTCCGGGGAGGACTTTCACCGTCCCTTAATTTGCGATGCACAAGCATACCGCGACCGTTCGACGGGGCCCGTCCGCCATGATCAAAGAAGGTACCTACTCCGCTTGGTTCAAGACCCCGAGGGGCCAGGGAACCGGGATCGTGCAGCTCGCCGCGGGCAAGGTCTGCGGCGGCGATGGCGCGTTGAGCTACTTCGGGACCTACGAGGCCGATGGTGATCGCTTCACGGCGGTCATCAAGACCAAACGGCACGCGCCGGGACAACCGTCGCTGTTCGGGCCGGACGAGCTGACGCTCACCCTGGAAGGCTGCTGCCGAACCGCTCCCCTCACGTGCTCCGGCCGGGCAGCCGAAGCGCCCGACGTGCCCTTCGAGGCCATCCTGCTGTACTCCTCGCCGGACAACGCCCCTCCGCCGGCTCCTCGCCCGGTCCCGAAATTCAATCCCGAGCAGTTGCCGAAGCCGATCTGGCGCTGAGCCCAGCCGTCTCCACATCGTCGTCGAGCGGAACTCGCTCAAGTGAGCCGCTGCTCCGCCACAATCTGGACAGGTGGAAATGTCACGCAATCGACGACGTCGAATACGACAGAGAAATGTCGGTCGAACGCGCCGGCGAAAGCCATTGCATCATCGCGGCAAACATCCATGATTCGCGTCCCCAGCGTGCAGTGAGGCGTCCAAGCGCCGGGGCGGTAGTGCTCTCGGCAGTATGCCGGGTCGATCGCCGCCGCGAGGGCGGCGTGCCATTGCGATAGAGTCTCATCCGGCTCAGGCTCGGCCCATAACACGAACCGCGGATGCGCGAACCACGCGATTCGTTTGAACCGAATCTTCAGCGCTCCGCGCCCCCTCACCATCTCGCGCATGACCGGCCATGCGGCCGCTGCGTCGATGTCCGGCGCGTCATAGATCGCGAACGTGACATGCGGCCGATAGCCGAGCTCACGCATCGAGGGTCTGTCCTCGAATGCCGCGATCTCATCCCACAGCTGTTCAATCTCACCTGCAGAAGCATGGTCAGAACGGATGTTGAGCGCGATGGCCATCGCGCGGCTCCCCAATTGCATTGTCACGCCGATATTGCATAGCCCACCTTTGCGAAATCCGCTCGCGCAATCAGACGGATGATCAGAGTCGCCGCTGACTACGAATTTTTGGCTTGCTTTTCTTCCGAAAATCGGAAATAACATCCGGGTCCTGTCCTCGTGAGAGGGACGCTTCGCGATCGTCACGAACGTGGAGGATGGGATGCGGTGGCCGCGATCTTGCTGCAGCGTGCTTGGCGCGCGGACGAACAGCAGCTTGCGGACGTGAAATCGCGTGGTCCTGGCGCCCCGAAGCTGGCGCCAAGCTTTCGGGTGATGATGAGCCCGAAGGCGACGGTGGCTATCAAGCCGGACACCGGGGAGATCGCGTATAAGCGTGAAGC
>NZ_CAFI01000316.1 GCF_000239775.1 Bradyrhizobium sp. ORS 375 | reverse complement strand
GGCCGGACTGGTTGCGCGTCGCGCTGGGCAATCTGCTTCGCGTCCTGTCCGAGCCAGCACCTGCCAGCGAGTCCTCATGACCCATCTTTCTCCCGAGGCGTTTGCGATCATCGAAGGTCGGCATGCCGACCCGTTTCGCTATCTCGGTCAGCACAATGTCGACGGAAAGACTGTCGTGCGCGCGTTTCTGCCGGAGGCTTCCCGGGTCGAGGTGGTGGGCGAGCATGGCGAGGTCGCACCGCTTTCGCGCATCCACGATGCCGGCCTATTTACCGGGACGATGTCGTCGATGCAGCGCTACAAGCTGCGCGCCACGTTCGGCGATGCCGTGACCGACCTCGAGGATCCCTATCGCTTCCTGCCGATCCTCGGCGATTTCGACCTGCACCTGCTCGGCGAAGGCAATCACGAGCGGCTGTACGACAAGCTCGGCGCCCATCCGATGGTCATCGACGGCGTGGACGGCGTCGGCTTCGTGGTGCTCGCGCCGAATGCGCGGCGTGTCAGCGTGGTCGGCGATTTCAATTTCTGGAATGCGCGGCGGCATCCGATGCGGGTGCGCGGCAATGGCTATTGGGAGCTGTTCATCCCCCGGGCCCGGGCCGGCGATCACTACAAGTTCGACATCATCGGTCCGCAGGGCGAGCACCTGCCGCTGAAATCCGACCCCATGGCGTTCGCGGCCGAAATGCGCCCCAAGACGGCATCGATCGTCGTCGACGAAACGCGCCTGCCGCGGCCGCAGCCAGCACCTCATGACATCAACAAGCTGAACAGGCCGGTGTCGATCTACGAGGTGCATCTCGGCTCGTGGCGCCGCAAGGACAACAATCAGTGGCTGACCTATCGCGAGCTTGCCGAGCAACTGCCGGCCTATGCGCGCGACATGGGCTTCACGCACATTGAATTCCTGCCGGTCAACGAGCACCCGTTCGACGGCTCCTGGGGCTATCAGCCGACGGGCCTCTATGCACCGACGAGCCGCTTCGGCAGCCCCGAGGACTTCTGCGCGCTGATCGATGCCTGTCATCGCGAGGGCCTCGCGGTGTGGCTCGACTGGGTGCCCGGACATTTTCCCGATGATCCGCACGGTCTCGGCCATTTCGACGGCACCGCGCTGTACGAGCATGCCAATCCAATGCAGGGCCGGCACCTCGACTGGGGCACCCTGATCTACAATTACGGCCGCACCGAAGTGGCGAACTTCCTACGCTCGAACGCGCTGTTCTGGCTCGAGCGCTATGGCATCGATGGCCTGCGCGTCGATGCCGTCGCTTCGATGCTCTATCTCGACTACAGCCGTCCCTCCGGCGGCTGGATCCCGAACAAATTTGGCGGCCGCGAGAATCTCGAAGCCATCGAGTTTCTGCGCCGGACCAATATCGACGTGTTCGGTCGCTTCCCGCAGGCCACCACCGCCGCCGAGGAGTCCACCGCCTGGCCGCAGGTGTCGCGTCCGGTCGACATGGGCGGGCTTGGTTTCGGCTACAAGTGGAACATGGGCTGGATGCACGACACCCTGCGCTACGTCAGCAAGGATCCGATCCACCGCAAATACCACCACGGCGAGATCCTGTTCGGGCTGCACTACGCCTTTTCGGAAAACTTCATCCTGCCGTTGTCCCACGACGAAGTCGTGCACGGCAAGCGCTCGATCCTCGGCCGCATGCCCGGCGATGACTGGCAGCGCTTCGCGAACCTGCGGGCCTATTACAGCTTCATGTTCGCGCACCCTGGCAAGAAGCTGTTGTTCATGGGCTGCGAGCTCGCCCAGGAGCGGGAGTGGAATCACGATACCTCGCTGGACTGGCACCTGCTCGGCGACCGCCGCTACGCCGGCATCCAGGCCCTGATCCGCGACCTCAACCACCTCTATCGCAACCAGCCGGCGCTGCACGAGCGCGACTGCGAGCCGGATGGCTTCGAGTGGCTGATCACCGACGATGCCGACCGCAACGTGTTCGCCTGGGTGCGAAAAGGTTTTGATGACCGCGCCCGCTGCGTCGTGGTCGTGAACTTTTCGCCCAACGTGTATTACAATTACCGGGTCCGCGCGCCGCTCGGCGGCACATGGCGGGAAGTCTTCAACTCCGACTCCTCGCACTATGGCGGCAGCAATGTCGGCAATGTCGGCCAGGTCCATGCCTCTGAAGATCAGCACCTCAACCTCATCCTCCCGCCCATGGCAGCGGTATTTCTCGTCCCGGAAGCCTGACGCGATGCGTCTGGCCGCAGGAACTCACGCCCGTCTCGGTGCAACCTGGGACGGGCGGGGGACCAATTTTGCCTTGTTCTCCGCCAACGCCGAGAAGGTCGAGCTGTGTCTGTTCGACAGCCAGGGCCGCCGCGAGATCGAACGGATCGAGCTGCCGGAGCGCACCGAGGACGTCTGGCACGGCTATCTCAATGACGTTTCGCCGGGGCAGCTCTACGGCTACCGCGTCTATGGCCCCTACGAGCCCGAGCGCGGCCACCGCTTCAACGCCAACAAGCTGCTGCTCGACCCCTACGCCAAGCGGCTCGCCGGGCGCCTGGTCTGGAGCGATGCGCATTTCGCCTACCGCGCCGGTTCGCCGCGCGAGGACCTCTCCTTCGACCGGCGCGACAACGCGCGCGGCATGCCCAAGGCGGTCGTGATCGACGAGACCTTCAACTGGGGCCGCCGCGAGATGCGGCCGCAGATCCCCTGGGAAGACACGATCATCTACGAGGCCCACGTCAAGGGCCTGACCAACAAGCGCGACGACGTTCCGCCGAACCTGCGCGGCACCTATGGCGGGCTGTCGTCGCCGGCGATGATCAAGCATCTCAAGCGGCTCGGCGTTACCACGATCGAGCTGCTGCCGATCCACGCCTTCATCGATGACCGCATGCTGGTCGAGAAGAAGCTCGTCAACTACTGGGGCTACAATACCATCTCGTTCTTTGCGCCGGAGCAGCGCTACGCGCAGGACAATCCGCTCGACGCCTTCCGGACGACGGTGGCGCGGCTACACGATGCCGGCATCGAGGTGATGCTCGACGTCGTCTACAACCACACCGCCGAGGGCAACCATCTCGGGCCGACGCTGTGCTACCGCGGCATCGACAACGCGTCGTATTATTGGCTCCAGCCCGATAATCCGCGCTTCTATGACGACTTCACCGGCTGCGGCTCGTCGGTGAATCTCACGCACCCGCGCGTGCTGCAGATGGTGATGGATTCGCTGCGCTACTGGGTCGAGGTTTGCCACGTCGACGGTTTTCGCTTCGACCTCGCCACCACGCTTGCGCGCGAGAAGCACGGCTTCGACCGCCGCAGCGGCTTCCTCACCGCGATCCGCCAGGATCCGGTGCTCGCCGGCGTCAAGCTGGTTGCCGAGCCGTGGGACGTCGGCCTTGGCGGCTATCAGGTCGGCGCCTTCCCGTCGCAATGGTCGGAATGGAACGACCGCTATCGCAGCGCCATGCGCCGCTATTGGAGCGGCGAAGGCAGCCTGATCGGCGAGGTCTCGAGCCGCATGACCGGCTCGTCCGACATCTTCAACCATGACGGCCGCACCCAGCGCGCCAGCGTCAACCACGTCACCGTCCATGACGGCTTCACGCTCGCCGATCTCTTCGCCTACAACAGCAAGCACAACGAGGCCAATGGCGAGGATAATCGCGACGGCTCCAACGACAATCACAGCAACAATTTCGGCCACGAAGGACCGACCGACGACGCCGTCATCAATGCACTGCGCCGGCAGTCGCGTAAGAACCAGCTCGCCTGTCTGTTCCTCGCGCAGGGCCTGCCGCTGCTGCTTGCGGGGGATGAGGTCGGCAACTCCCAGCATGGCAACAACAATGCCTATTGCCAGGACAACGAGGTCGGCTGGATCGACTGGAGCGGCATGGGGCGAGAGGGCGACGACCTCATCGATTTCATCGCCCACATGACCGAGCTGCGCCGCCGCTTCGGCCAGATCCGCGCGCGTCGCTGGCTCGACGGCCGTCGCTCCGACGGCAGCTTCGGCGTACTGTGGCTGACGCCCTCGGCGGAGGAGATGACGCAAACCGACTGGACCTTTCCCGACGGACGATTTCTCGCCTATGTGCTCGCCCCGGTGGAACAGGAGCAGGCTCCGATCTTTATCGTTCTGAACGCGGCCCCCGAAGAGATCGGATTCAAATTGCCCAAGCTTGCCGAAACCAGGACGTGGCAACAGGTTCTCGACACCACCCAGGCCCAGCAGAAGCCGGTCGACTTCGCATCCGGCGCCGATCTCAAGGCCCCGCCGCGTTCTGTTCTGGCATATGCGGGCCTGTCATGAGCGCACGGCAGTTCGGACCGGAGATCACCGCGAGCGGCACGACCTTTCGTCTCTGGGCCCCGGCCGCCAAGCGCGTCGACCTGGTGCTCGACGGCCGGCACGAGATGCAGCGTCGCGACGGCGGCTGGTACACGCTGGATGTCCCCGGCGTGGGCGCGGGCGCACGCTATAAGTTCCGCATCGACGACGAGCTCGACGTTCCGGACCCGGGCTCCGACTTCCAGCCCGAGGACGTGTCCGGCCCGAGCGAAGTGATCGATCACAGCGCCTATGCCTGGCGCTCGAACGCCTGGCGCGGGCGGCCGTGGCAGGATGCGGTCTTCCTCGAAAGCCATGTCGGCACGTTCACCCAGGACGGCACCTATCGGGCTATGATCGACAAGCTCGATCATCTCGTCGAGACCGGCATCACCGCGCTCGAGCTGATGCCGCTGGCGGATTTCGCAGGCTCCCGCAACTGGGGCTACGATGGTGTGCTGCTGTATGCGCCTGACAGCGTCTATGGCCGTCCCGACGATTTGCGCACGCTGATCGACGAGGCTCACCTGCGCGGGCTGATGGTGTTCCTCGACGTCGTCTACAATCACTTCGGTCCCGAGGGAAACTACATCGGCCGCTACGCGCCGACGTTCTTCACCGATGCGCATACGCCCTGGGGCAGCGCGATCGACTACCGCAAGCCGGAGGTGCGCGCCTTCGCGATCGAGAACGCGCTGCATTGGCTGACCGACTATCGCTTCGACGGGCTGCGATTCGACGCCGTCAACCACATCCTCTCCAACGAGGGTGAGATCCCGATGCTGCACGATCTGAGCGCCGCTGTCGGCAAGCTCGTCGAGCAGACCGGACGGCACATCCATCTCGTGCTGGAGAATGGCGACAACCGCGCCAGTATGCTCGATGCGGCGGAAGATCCACCCCGCGGTAAATTCCGCGCGCAGTGGAATGACGACTACCATCACGTCTGGCACGTGATGTTGACCGGCGAGACCGGGGGTTATTACGGCGACTACCAGCAGTCGCCGCGCAGCGGCTTGGCGCGCGCGCTTGCCTCCGGCTTCGTCTATCAGGGCGAGCAGGCCGCGTTCTGGGGTGGCATTGCGCGAGGCGAGCCGAGCGGTCATCTCGCGCCCGGCGCGTTCGTGAATTTTCTGCAAAACCACGACCAGATCGGCAACCGCGTGTTCGGCGACCGGCTGGAGGCGCTGGCGCCGCCGGATGGCATCGCAGCCGCGCTCGCCGTGACCCTGCTCGCACCCACCGTGCCGATGTTGTACATGGGCGAGGAATGGGGCTCAAAGCAGCCATTCCCGTTCTTCTGCGACTTCCAGGGTGACCTCGCGAATGCCGTGCGCAAGGGACGGCGCAAGGAATATGAATGGGCGTACGCCAAATACGGCGATGACGTTCCCGATCCGCTCGACATCGAAACCTTCCGGTCCGCGATCATCGATTGGGACGCACGCAACGAGTCTCCCGGTCGTGAGCGCCTCGCGTTGGTGCGCGATCTCCTCGCCACCAGGCACAGGCACGTGGCACCGCGGCTGGCGGGCGCGGCCTTTGGCAAAGCAGACGTCACCGAGGACGGCCGCCTGAGCGCGCATTGGGTCATGGGCGACGGCAGTAAGCTGCGGCTGCTCGCCAACGTCTCCGATAAGGAGATCGCAGGCGCTTCGGCCAACATCACAGGCACGCCGATCTGGGGCGGCACGCCCGGAGATCGCGTGCCGGCCTGGTCCGTGTTCTGGAGCATTGGAGGATAACCATGCCTCCAGCCATTCCGCTCGCGACCTATCGCCTGCAGCTGACCGCCGACTTCAACTTCGAGGCCGCGGCCCGCGTCGTGCCATACCTGAAGGCGCTCGGCATCACCCATGTCTACGCCTCGCCGTTCATGAAGGCGCGCAAGGGCTCGACCCATGGCTACGACATCACCGATCATACCAAGCTCAATCCCGAGCTGGGCGGCGAGGACGGATTTGCCAAGCTCGGCGCCGCGCTGAAGGCGCACGACGTCGGCCTCATCCTCGATTTCGTGCCGAACCATGTCGGCGTACATTTCGACGACAATCCGTGGTGGCTCGACGTGCTCGAATGGGGCCAGGCCTCGCCGCACGCGGCCTCGTTCGACATCGACTGGGACCAGCTGCCCTATCGCGCGCGCGGCGGCGTACTGCTGCCGATCATCGGCACCTCCTATGGCCATGCGCTCGAACATGGCGACATCGAGCTGCGCTACGACGCGGACGAAGGCTCGTTCTCCTGCTGGTACTTCGAACATCGCCTCCCGATCGCGCCCGAGCGCTATGGCGAGATGCTGCGCATCATCGTCAAGGAAGCCGGCGAGGAGAGCAGCGAGGCCGGCAAGGCCATCCTGGCGCTCGCCTCGCGCTATCCCGGCCTGCGTCGTCCGAACCGCAAGGAGGCGCCGGCTTTCAAGGCTGCGCTGAAGGCCATCCCAGGGGCTGCCGACGTCATCTCCCGCGGCCTGTCGGCCTACAAAGCGGGCGAAGAGCGCCCTGCGCCGACATTGGCCCTGCATCATCTGCTGGAGCGGCAGCATTACAAATTGGGTCACTGGCGGCTGGCGTCGAGCGACATCAACTATCGCCGCTTCTTCGACGTCAACACGCTGGCGGGCCTGCGCGTCGAGGATGCCGGCACCTTCGAGGCGATCCACCGCCTGGTCAAAAAGCTGATCGCCGACGGCCAGCTCCAGGGGCTGCGGCTCGATCACATCGACGGGCTGCGCGATCCCGCGCAGTACTTCCAGCGCCTGCGCCGGCTCATTCGCGACGCGCGCGGACCCGCCGTCGGCCCGTTCTACGTGGTGATCGAGAAGATTCTTTGCGAGCACGAGAAGCTGCCGAGCTTTGCCGGCGTGCACGGTACCACCGGCTACGAGTGGATGAATGTAATCACCCAGCTGCTGATCGACGGCAAGGGGCTGGAGCCGCTCGACGAGATCTGGCGGCAGATCAGCAACAAGCCGCCGAAGCTCGCGCCCGTCATCAAGGAGGCCAAGCGGCGCGTGCTGGAGACCTTGCTGACCAGCGAGTTCACCGTGCTGACGCGCCTGCTCGCGCGCATCGCCAACGGTCATTACTCGACCCGTGACTATTCGGAAGACAGCCTGCGCCAGGCGCTCCAGCTGTATGTGCTGCACTTCCCGGTCTATCGCACCTATCTCACCGGCGCCGGCCCGACCGAAGCCGACCGCAAGCTGATCGACCACGCCATCGCCGCCGCCCGCGCCGAGTGGTTTGCCTCTGACGGCTCGATCTTCGATTTCCTGCGCGACGCCTTGACCATGGATCTGATCAAGCGCGACCGCAGCACCACCCACTCCGTCCCCCGCGTCCGCCGCTTTGCGTTGAAGGTGCAGCAGTTCACCGGGCCGATGATGGCGAAATCGCTGGAGGACACCGGCTTCTACCGTTTCCACCGGCTGCTTGCGCTCAACGAGGTCGGCGGCGATCCGGCGGCGCATGCGCTCGCGATTCCCGACTTCCACAGGCTGATGCAGGAGCGCGCCAAGCACTGGCCGCACGGCATGACCGCCACCGCGACCCACGACACCAAGCGCGGCGAGGATGCCCGCACGCGGCTTGCCGCGCTCACCGAGTTGCCCAACGATTGGACCTCCGCGGTCGCGCGCTGGAAGACCATGAACGCGCCGCATGTCGTCACAGACGGCCACATGCGCGCGCCCTCGGCGACGTTCGAATACATGCTCTACCAGACCCTGGTCGGGATCTGGCCGGCCGGCGGCACCGATGAAGGCCTTGCCGAACGGCTGCAGGCCTATGCTCTCAAAGCCGCGAGGGAGGGCAAGGAGGAGACCAGCTGGCTCAATCCGAACGAGGTCTATGAGAACGGCCTGCGCACGTTCATCGAACGCATCCTGGACCGCGAGCGGTCGGCCGAGTTCCTGCAGTCGCTGGAGACCGTCGCCAAACGGGTGGCGCTGCTCGGTGCGCTGAACTCGCTGACGCAGCTGACGCTGAAGGCGACCATGCCCGGCGTGCCCGATTTCTACCAGGGCACCGAGTTCTGGGATCTGTCGATGGTCGATCCCGACAACCGCCGCCCGGTCGACTTTGCCGCGCGCGAGCAGTCGCTGGCAGAGAGCGAGACGCCGGACTGGGCTGACCTCGCCGACCACTGGCCCGACGGACGCATCAAGCTCGCTTGGACGCGGCAGCTCATCAAGCGGCGTAACGAGCTGGCTGCGGTGTTCACCGACGGTTCCTACGAGCCGCTGGAGGTGAGCGGCCGTCATGCCAAGCACATCATCGCCTTTGCGCGCCGGCGAGGCCGCGAGGCGATGATCGTGGTCACCGCCCGCACTCTGGCGCCGTTCACCGACAGCGGCCGGGTCTGGCCGCACGCTGATGCGTTCGACGCGACGGTGCACCTCCCCGGCTATTCCGCTCCGCAAATCCAGAACGGCCGCCTCCCCGTCTCCTCGCTGTTCACCCAGCTTCCGGCTGCGGTGCTTGCAGCGCGCGTGGAAAGTTCCTCCGATCAACGGGCCAAGCCATCGCCGGCCCTGGCGCCGCAGAGCTGATCAGCTCTTCTTCGTCAGCAGCAACTGTCCGCGGCTGCGAATGGCGTTCTGCGCCGCCTCCGCAAAGCGCTGCAGCAGCCAGGGCAGCGTGACCTCGACCCGGACGTGATCCTCGGCCACATCGACATGGCCCGAGGCCGCCTGACCGAGCGCACGGACGCGAAAGATCATCTTGTCGCCCTCCCAGCGCTCCTCATCGACACTCAGCACGGGAACGCTGCTCGCCGCCCGGCTCAGACCGGATTGCAGCCGGCGCACGGCTTCATCCTTGCCGAGGCGATGCGGAATGGAAACGACAAGCGGTCTTGACATCGCGTTCTCCTGACTAACAACCGTCCTGATGTAGTCACGGCGCGTCACGACCGCAAAGCCACACACCCGATTTTACCTGATCCATCTCCGGAACTTTCGAAGTTCCGACCAGTTTCCTCGGCGAAGGCAGAGTGACGCACCGCCCCGCTGCCGGGCACTGGAGGGAAGTACATGTCCATCGGAACGATCATCCTCATCATTCTCGTCATCGCCCTGCTCGGCGGCTTTTCCGGCATCGGCGGCGGTCCGTTCTACGGCACCGGCTATTACGGCGGCGGCGGCCTCGGCCTGATCATCATCATCGTGCTGATCCTCGTCCTGCTCGGACGGATCTGATTCAGCTGCGATAACTCGTCGGGCAGATGCGGCTGAGACCATGTCTGCCCGAACGACCTAACGACCTTCTCACAACTTGTTGGTCAGCTTCTTGATCGCCGGTTTGATCGCTCCGGCCGCATCGTCGTAACCATCCCACGCCTTGGTCTTGGCCAGCAGCGCCGGCACGGTGCGAACAGTGTAGCGCTTGGGATCGAGCCCGCTCTTCACCTGGGCCCACGTGATCGGCATCGACACGGTCGCGCCCTCGCGCGCCCGCGGTGACAACACCGCCACCGCGGTCGACATCCGGTCGTTGCGCAGATAGTCGAGGAAGATTTTTCCCTTGCGCAGCTTCTTCGACATGTTGAGCAGATAGTCATCGGGGCTGTCATTGGCCATCCACTGGCATACGCCCTGCGCAAACGCCTTCGCCTCCGGCCATGTCACCTTGTCGCGCGCGCCATGCAACAGCGGCGTCACGACATGCAGGCCCTTGCCGCCGGTGGTCTTGCAGAAGCTCTCCAGACCCAGCGTCTTCAGGCGCTGCCGCATCTCCTTCGCCGCCGCGATCACCTCCTCGAAGGCGACGTTCGGCGCCGGATCGAGATCGAACACCAGGCGACCAGGAACGTCGTAGGCATCGGGCGCGCAATTCCACGGATGCAGCTCGACCGCCGCAACCTGCGCCACCGCGATCAGTCCCTCGACGCGATCGATCTGCAGATAAGGCTTGCGATCGCCGGACACTTTCACCAGCTCGAGCAGATCGGACATGCCCTGCATGCCATGGCGCTGGAAAAACCGCTCGCCGCCGATGCCGTCGGGCGCGCGCACGATCGAGCATGGCCGCCCTTTCAGATGATCGATCATCCAGTCGCCGACCGCTTCCAGATAGTTGGCGAGATCGAGCTTGGTCACGGGCACGCCATCGCCGGCGTCCGGCCACAGCGCCTTGTCCGGCTTGGAGATCGCAACGCCCATCACCGTCGCCGAGCTCTTGGATCGGGACGGCGTCTTGTGCAGCGTGGTGCCGCCGGTTGCGACCGTAGCCGCGGCACGCGCGACCGGCTTCGTCACCGTGGCTGTCACCGCCGGCTCCTCGGCTACGACCTCGCGTGCCGGCTTGTCCTGACGCAGGCCCTTGAACGACGCCTGCCGGACATTGCCATCGCCGGTGAAGCCCGCGAATTCGATCTCGGCAACCAGCTCGGGCTTGAGCCAATGCACCTCGCGCGCCTTGCGCGGAGCGTTCTTGCCGCTGAACGGACTCTTGTCAGCCGCCGCCGCCTTCAGCGCCGGCATGATCTCCTTCACCGTATCCTGGCCGAAGCCGGTGCCGACGATGCCGACATAAGCGAGATGATCGTCCTTGTTGACGCCGACCATCAGCGAGCGGAATTTGCCGTTGGTGGTCTTCCAGCCGCCGATGACCACCTCATGCCCAGGCCGGGTTTTGGCCTTGGTCCAGCTTTCGGTGCGGCCGGAGTGATAGGCCGAGTCCAGCTTCTTGGAGACGATGCCTTCCAGCGACAGCTTGCGGGCCGACTCCAGCACGGTTTCGCCGTCGCTCTCGAAATGCTCGACATAGCGGATCACAGGCGTCTTGCCTTTGATGTTCGCTTTCAACAGCTTTGCCAGCCGGGCCTTGCGGTCGCGCAGCGGCTGGCGGCGCAGGTCGAACTCCTCGACGAACATCAGGTCGAAGGCAAAGAACACCAGCTCGTCGGTCTTGCCGGCCGAGATTGCCGCCTGCAGCGCAGAGAAGTCCGGGTTGCCGTCCTTGTCGAGCGCGACGATCTCGCCATCGATGATCGCATCCGGCAGCTTGGCTGCCTCCTCCGCGATCGCGTCGAACTTGGCGGTCCAGTCGAGGCCCTTGCGCGTCTTCAAGGTCGCCTTGCCGTTCTCGACCCTGATCTGCACGCGATAGCCGTCGAACTTGATCTCGTGCGCCCAGCCCTCACCGCTCGGCGGCGCTGCGACGGAGGTACAGAGCTCGGGCGGCACGAAGTCCGGAAGTGACGAGACGGTCCGCGGCTCGGCCGTCTTCGGCGCGACGCGGGCCTTGGCACCACTGGCCTTCGCAGCTGTGGCTTTCGGCGATGACGATTTGGTTGAAACCTTCGACTTGGCTTCGCCGTCGCTGCGGTGAGAGTGCCACACCGCGTCGGCATTCATGCGCTGGGTCTTGGCCAGCATGAACGGCTTCGGCGCCTTGCCCTTGCCGGCCGCGATCTGCTCCATCGAACGTCCCGACGCGACCGACTTGTCGGCGCTCAGGATATCGTTGGCCTCGCCTTGCCTGGCGAACTCGTCGCGATGCTTGATCAGCAGCCAGTTGGTGCGCCTGCCGCCGGTGCGGTCGTTGCGCATCCGCACCAGCACCCAGCTGCCGTGCAGCTTCTCGCCTTCCAGGGTGAACTTCAGGTCGCCCTTCTTGAAGCCGCGCTCGGGATCTTCGCTCTCCCAATAGCCGCGGTCCCACAGCATCACGGTGCCGCCGCCATATTCGCCCTCGGGAATGGTGCCTTCGAAATCGCCGTAGTCGAGCGGATGGTCCTCGACCTCGACCGCGAGCCGCTTGTCGTGCGGATCGAGCGACGGCCCCTTGGTCACCGCCCACGACTTGAAGACGCCGCCGAACTCCAGCCTGAGATCGTAGTGCAGTCGTGTCGCATCGTGCTTCTGGATCACGAAGCGCGGCCGCGCGGCGGGCGCAACCTTGGCATCGCCGGACGGCTCTGCCGTTTTCTGGAAATCGCGCTTCTTGCGATAGGTGGAAAGCTTCTTGAGCGCCACGGTGGTCCCTCGCGTTGAGCGGTAGCGTAGCAAAGCCGGCGGGGTGGTGAAATCGGCCTAGCCGCATGATAACACCGGGCAAAGTTCCGTGTTCCCAGCGCGCAGAGCCTGGGTGTTGCTGCCGTCGGCCCTCTTGCAAATGCGAGAGGGTGCAGGGAATGCCGGGTGCTGACCGCGGCCCATGGCCCGCCTGCAAGAAAAAAGCAGGCGGCAGTCACCACAGGTACGGCCCTCAACCGGCCTTCCCTGCGCGATGGTGTTAACGCTTACTTCGCGCTCTCCCCGGTGTCCGGCGTGTTAGCGACCGTCGCCCGCGCGCCTCGTCAGCGGCACGGGCTTGACGCCAGCTTCGGGGCGCACCCACGCGACTTCACGTCCGAGAGCCAGCGCTCGTCCGCGCAGATGCGCACGCTGCCGTCCCGTCCATCGCTTCCCGCACTCCACGTATCGTGACGACGCGTACGCCCTCTGCATGAGGCGGGATGCGCGGAAAGATCGACGGCGCAAGGACTAACAACTGCGACAAAGTAACCCGACGGGCAGGTCGGCTTGAATCCTTGCGCGGCATTTCCTTCGAAGCGAAATGCCACCCTCCCCTGGAGGAGGAGGGTCGCGCGCGCGAGGCGGCGAGCGGGGTGGCCTGATCTCTCCACACGCGCCGGCGCCCGCGGAGAGATCACCCCACCCGGCCCCCCATTCGCTCCGCTCATGAGAGGTGACCCTCCCCCTCCAGGGGAGGGTGATCATCGCGATCGATGGATTGTCGATGCGCAGGTTCAGAGCCTCGTTGCGCCGTTGATGTACGATGATTCCGAGCTCTGGATCGAAGCACTCGCGCGACCTTGTCCCACGGAAACGGAACCTATCTGGATTCGATTCCGTTGAGTCGTCATAGCTTGCACGGAGATCACGATGCCCCCCCGCGCCTATTGGAAAGGCTCGCTCAAACTCTCGCTCGTCAGTTGCCCTGTCGTGCTCTATCCGGCGTCGACCTCCGTGGAGAAGACGCGCTTCCATCTGATCAACCGCGAGACCGGCAACCGGCTGAAGCAGCAGATGATCGATGCCGAGACCGGCGACATCGTCGAGGGCGACCAGAAGGGCCGCGGCTACGAGCTGGCCAAGGGGCAATATGTCGAGATCGAGCCGGAGGAGCTCGAAGCGGTCCAGATCGAGAGCAACCATACGATCGACATCGACAGCTTCGTGCCGCGCGAGGAGATCGACCAGCGCTATCTCAACCATCCGTATTATATTGCTCCCGACGGCAAGGCGGCGATCGACGCCTTCGCGGTGATCCGCGACGCCATGAAGGACCAGGACCGCGTCGCGCTGGCGCGCATCGTGCTGACGCATCGCGAGCACATCATCGCGATCGAGCCGATGGGCAAGGGCATGCTCGGCACCACCTTGCGCTTTCCCTACGAGCTGCGCGACGAGGCCGAGTTCTTCGACGACATCAAGTCGCCGAAGATCACCAAGGACATGGTCGAGCTGGCCGGCCATATCCTGCAGACCAAGGCGGCGCACTTCAAGCCGTCGGAGTTCAAGGACCAGTACGAGACGACGTTGAAGGCGTTGGTGAAGCGCAAGGCGTCTGGAAAGCCGATCAAGCTGCCGGAGCCGGAGGAGCGGTCCGACAACGTGGTGAGCCTGATGGACGCGCTGAAGCAGAGCCTCGGCAAGAGCGAGAAGAAGGCTTCGCGCACACCGTCACGGCGTCCGACGTCGCATCGCCGCCCGGCAAAGAAAGCGCATCGCTCCGCGGCGCGGCAGAGGAAGGCGGGGTGAGGAATTCGTAGCCCGGATAAGCGCAGCGACATCCGGGGTGTCACGCGTTGTGTAGGTGAACCCGGATATCGCTACGCTCATCCGAGCTACAGGGTGCTTCTTAACGCTAGCGGCTTGCACACCCACCGCTGTCGTCCCGGCGAACGCCGGGACCCATACTCCGCGGCGGGTGTGGTGAGACAAGGCTGGTCCGACATCCCGCCCGATCACATCTCCCTGGGGTTATGGGTCCCGGCGTTCGCCGGGACGACAGCGGGGGGCTTTGCGACGGCTGACCTTCACGGCGGGCGCAGCGTGGATGAGGGCCCTGTCAGCTCTTCTTAGACGACTTCTTCTTCGTCTTCTTGGTGTTCTTCTTCGTGCTCTTCCTGCTCGAACTCTTCGACGACTTCTTGGCCGTCTTCTTCCCCGCCGACTTCGCGCTCTTCTTCGGGGGCACCTTCTTGCCTTCGCGACGCGCCTCGGACAGGCCGATCGCGATCGCCTGCTTGCGGCTCCTGACCTTGCGCCCCGAGCCGCCGCTCTTCAACGTGCCGGCCTTGCGCTTCTTCATCGCGCGCTCGACGTCCTTGGACGCGCCGTTGGAATATTTGCGTACTGTTTTCGCCATCAACATGGTCTCCCTGTGACAGCACAGCAATCACGAGGACAGGCGAAGGTTCCGATTCGGGGGAACGATGACGATGAACGACAGTCAATCCGGCGCGCGCAGGCGATAGCCGATGCCGGTCTCGGTCAGCACGAATTGCGGCCGCTCGGGGTCGGTCTCGATCTTCTGGCGGAGCTGGCGGACATAGACGCGCAGATATTGCGCATCGGTCAGTTCGTCCCACAGCTCCTTCAGCAGGAAGCGATGGGTCAGCACCTTGCCGGCGTGCTGCACCAGGACGCGCAGCAGGTCGTACTCCTTCGGCGACAGCTTGATCTCGCGCTCGCCAAGCTTGACGATGCGGCGGACGAGGTCGACGGAGAGATCGCCGCTGCGGAACACCGGGCGCTCGCCCTGCACCTGCAGCTGATGGCGCAAGGCCGCGCGCAAGCGTGCCAGCAGTTCGTCCATGCCAAATGGCTTCGTCACGTAGTCGTCGGCGCCGAGATCGAGCGCCTTCACCTTGCCGGCCTCGTCGTCGCGGCTCGACAGGACCACGATGGGAATGCTCTCATTGCGCGCCCGGATCGCGCGCAGCAGCTCGTGGCCGTCGATGTCGGGAAGGCCGAGATCGAGGATGATCAGCGCCGGGTCCTCGGCGAGCTTTTCGAGCGCGACCTTGCCGCTCGGCGCCTCCAGGATCTCGTAGCCTTGCGCCGTCAGCCCCAGGCGCAGGAGCTTGCGGATCGGCGGCTCGTCGTCGATGGCGAGAACCTTGATCGGAGCGCCGGTCATGCAGCCGTATCCAATGGTCTAGCCTGCGCCGGCACCGGCAAGCGGATGGTGAGGACCGCGCCGCGCCGGTCGGTGCGGTTGCCGGCAAAGAGGCGGCCATGCATCGCCTCGATGAAGCCGCGCGAGATCGCCAGCCCAAGCCCGGTGCCGGGCCGGACCTGGTCGCCCTTCTGAACACGGTAGAACTTGTCGAACACGTGCTCGAGCTCCGCGGCCGGGATGCCGTCGCCCTCGTCACGGATATCGAGCTCCACCCAGTTGCCGTCGCTGAAGGCGCGAATCGCAATCGCCGTGTCGGGCGGCGCATATTTGGCGGCATTGTCGAGCAGGTTGAACAGCACCTGCTCGAACAGCACGGCGTCGACCTCGACCATCGGCAGATCGGAGGCCAGTTCCAGAGACACGTGGTGGCCGGCCAGGATCTTGCTCGCCCGACGCAGCGCGCTGCCGACGATCTCGCCGACATCGTGCAGCGCCGCGTTCGGCACGATCGCGCCGGACTCTAGCTTGGTCATATCGAGCAGGTTGGCGATGAAGCGGTTGAGCCGCTCGGATTCGTCGATGACGGTCGCGAGCAGGTCGAGCTTCTCCCTCTCCGACAGACGCGTCGCGAGATCACGCATGGTCGAGGCCGCGCCGAGCACGGAGGCGAGCGGCGTCTTGAGGTCGTGGGAGATCGAGGTCAGCAGCGCCGAGCGCAGCCGGTCCTGCTCCATGGTGCGCTTGACCTTGTCCATGTCCTCGACCAGCAGGACGCGCTCGATGGCGAGCGC
>NZ_CAFI01000317.1 GCF_000239775.1 Bradyrhizobium sp. ORS 375 | reverse complement strand
CGGGTGTGGCGCGTGTTGCCGCCGCGATAGAATTTCGTGGCGGCTTCGAGGACGATCACCGAGGCACCGGCGCGGCGCGCCGCAATAGCCGCGCACAGGGCCGCGTTGCCGCCGCCGACCACCACGACGTCGTAGGTCTGGGGATGATCGGCGATGCCGCCGTCGGTCGTCATGACGCGATCTCTCTCCGGGATAGCAAACCGGGGCATCAAGCGACCCGCGGTGCTGCAACGGATTTTCGTATACTATTGTATACAAAAATATGCAATCGGCCTTTTCCTCGGCGGTGGGCTGTGAGACAGTGACTTTCATGACTTCCGACCTGCCCACGCTCACGATCGACCGCGACAACGTCTCATTGGGTGAGGCGGTGTTCCGTGCCGTCTGTCAGGCCCTGGAGACCGGCGTCTATCGATCCGGTGATCGGCTGCGCGAGGACGAGGTCGCCCAGCGGCTGAACGTCAGCCGCACCCCTGTCCGGGAGGCGTTCGGGCGGCTGATGGCGAAGGGCTGGGTGCAGCCGGCCGGTGGCCGCGGCCTGATCGTACGCAGCCTGCACCCGAGCGAGGTTCTCGAGCTCTACGCCATGCGGGAGATCCTCGAAGGCGCGGCGGCCCGGCTTGCAGCGCAATACGCGGCGCCCGCCGAAATTGCAGCGCTCCGCGACCTTCACGCGCGCTTCGTCGCCGCAGCCGGCGACGCAACGGAGCTTGCGCGCCTGAACCGGCTGATGCACGGCGCGATGCAGCGGGCGGCGCGCAACCGCTATCTGGATGCGGCGCTGGCCGACATGCACGTGGCGATTTCGCTGCTGGGCACCACGACCTTTGCCGCCGAAGGACGCCCGGCGACCGCAGCCGCCGAACACGCCGAGCTCATCGAGGCGATTGCGGCCGGCGATCCCGACCGCGCCGAGGCGATCGCGCGCCAGCATATCCGCGAGGCGCTGCGGACCCGGCTGGGCATGAAGCTGACGGCCTGAACAGGCGCGATCGGCTCACGCCAAAAAAACAAAAAGGCCGGCTGATCCAGCCGGCCTTTCGTTTCTCATCCCGTACTGCGCTGCGCTCAGCAGGTCGCCTTGCCGCAACGCGCGGTGCTGATCTTCTCGCGCAGGCCTTCGACGCCGACAGCGCCGATCACAACCTGCTTGCCGATCACGTAGCTCGGCGTGCCGTTCATGCCCATCTCCTCGGCGAGCTTGAAGTTCTCTTCGATGGTCGCTTTGGCCTCTGGGCTCGACATGTCCTTCTCGACCCGCGCCATGTCGAGGCCAAGCTCCTTGGCGACGGCGAGCGCGTGGGCCTTGTCCGCCTGGCCGCGGCCGCCGAGCAGCTTCTGGTGGAAATCGAGATATTTCTGCGGCGCCTGCATGCGCACCGCGACGGCGACCTGCGCAGCCTCGACCGAGCCCTGGCTCAGCACGGGGAACTCCTTGAGCACGACCTTCAGCTTCGGATCGCTCTTCATCAGTTCCATCATGTCGCCCATTGCGCGCTTGCAGTAGCCGCAATTGTAGTCGAAGAACTCGACGAAGGTGACGTCGCCATCCTTGTTGCCGAGCACGACACCGCGCGGCGAGTTGAAGATGGTGTCGGCGTTCTTGGCGATGCTCGCCTCGTGCTTGGCCGCCTCAGCCGCGGTCTGCCGCTTCTGCAGCTCGGCCATCGCTTCCTCGAGCACCTCGGGATGGGCGATCAGATAGTTCCTGACGATGGTCTCGATCTCGCCCCGCTGGCTGTCGGAGATGCTCTGTGCCGTCGCGACCTGCGGGACGCCGCTGAGCGAGAGCGCGAGCAGCGCCGCGGGAAGGAGCGTGCGGAGTGACGGCATGAAGGAGGTCCTCTTGGTCAAATGATCGGGTCCTTGTCGAGGGCTGTGAGAGGTATCTTGGTAATCTGGACGTGATGTTAGCAGCAAATCGGTCGTTCTACTGGCTCGAAAGCGGCTTGGACGCGACGATGTCGTCCGCCTTTACCCAACCCGGCGAGCCGACCGCGAACCGGGTCTTGGCCCGGGATGCGAGCTCGCGGGCGGTCTTGTTGTCGCCTCGGAGGAAGGCGGCCTGGGCCGACGCAAGATCAGCCTCGGCATAGTCGCCCTTGCGGCCATAGGCCATCGCGAGCTGGGAATAGCCGAGTGGCGCCTCGGATTCGCGCGCCACCGCCGCGCGCAGGATCGAGATCGCTTCCTCCGTGTAGGCCTTGTTCTCGGATGCCACCAAGGCCTGGCCAAGTAACATGTTGATGAGCGGCGCGTTATTGGACAGCTGCACGGCCTTGCGCAGCGGCGCGATCGCCTCCGCCGGACGGCCGCCTTCGAGCAGGGCCTGACCGCGAACCTCATAGAAATAGGGATTGTTGGGCTGCGCCTGGATCAGCGCGTCGATCTGGCTCAGCGCGCTGCGCAGGTCGCCATGGAGGTAGGTCGAGATCGCCCGGGCATAGCGGGCCGGCATGCTGTTGTCGGATAGCGGATAGCGCCGCGCCACCGTGTCCGGTCGCTCCATGAACGCCGAGATCTTGGCGCGGACCATGTCGTGGCGCAGCTGCAGCGCCGGATCGTCCTTCTTGTCCCAGTAGGGCGACTGCTTCGCCAGACCTTCCAGCGCCTCGACGCGGTCCGCCGGCATCGGATGCGACTGCAGATAGGGATCGGCACCGCGAGCGGCGAACAGGCTCTCATTGGTGAAGCGCTTGAACGTCTCGTACATGCCCTTCGGCGACTGGCCGGTGGCCGAGAGGAATTTGACGCCGGCACGGTCGGCGTTCTCCTCCTGCTGCCGCTGGTAGGACAGCAGCGAGCGGCGGATGACCTCGCCCGGGGCCGCCAGCGTGGCGGCGCCGGCATTGGCGAGGCCGCCATTGCTGTTGCCGCGGGAGGCGCCCACGGCAAGCGCACCGGCGCCGAGGATGGTCGCGATGATCATCTGGGTCTGGGCGGTGGCGAGCTGCTGGCGCAGCTTGGCGAGATGGCCGCCGGCGAGATGGCCCGTCTCGTGGGCGAGCACGCCGATCAGCTGGTTCGGATTGTCCGACTGCATGATCGCGCCGTAGTTGACGAAGATGCGGCGGCCGTCGGCGACGAACGCGTTGAACGAGCCATCATTGATGATGACCATCTGGATGTTCTGCTTCTCGAGTCCGGCGACGCGCAGGATCGGCCGCGTGTATTCACGCAGCAGCACCTCGGTCTCGGTATCGCGCAGGATCGGCGGTCCCTTGCCCTGCTGCGCCGAAGCCGGCACCATCGGCATCAGCGCCACAGCGGCCGCGACCAGCGCGGCACATCCGCGGGTCAGTTTCTTGCGAAGCACGATACGGAGCAACATCAGGCGATCTTTGCAATTGGCGCGAGGCTCGATACGGGCTATTGCCCACCAAACGGCGGAATGCGGCTCATCTGCGGCGAAGGAGCCCCAATGAGGTCTCATTGGGCTCACGCCAGCGCGTGCAGAGAGCGGTCCGAACAGCTGGGGTCAATAGCAGATATCCATGGTGGATGCGACAGTGATACCGACATTGGAACAGCGGATCGCCAGCCTGACCGCGCCCTCCGCCCGCAGCAATGTTCCGCCGTTCATGGTGATGGACGTGATGGCTGCGGCCGAGCGCATCGAGGCTGGCGGTGGTCAGGTCATTCACATGGAGGTCGGCCAGCCGGCCGCGCCGGCGCCGCGCACCGCGATTGCAGCCGCCCATGCGGCGCTCGACCAGGCCCGCATCGACTATACGTCGGCGCTGGGACTGTCGTCGCTGCGTCAGCGCATCGCGCGACACTATCGCGAGACCCACAAGTGCGAGATCGATCCGGCGCGGATCGTGATCACCACGGGGTCCTCGGCGGGGTTCATCCTGGCCTTCCTGGCGATGTTCGAGCCGGGCGATCGCGTGGCCGTGACGGTGCCGGGCTATCCGCCGTATCGCCACATCCTGACCGCGCTCGGCTGCGAGCCGGTGCTGATCGAGACCACCGCCGAGAACCGCCATGCCCTGACCGGGGAGGCGCTGCTCGCGGCGCATCGCAAGACGCCATTGAAGGGCGTGCTGGTGGCGAGCCCGGCCAATCCGACGGGCACGATGATGTCGCGCGAGGCGCTCGGCGGCGTCATCGCCGCGGCGCGCGACGCCGGCATCCGCTTCATCTCCGACGAGATCTATCACGGGCTCGACTACGCCTTTCCGGCGGTCACCGCGGCGGAGCTGTCGTCCGACGCCCTGATCATCAACTCGTTCTCGAAATACTTCTGCATGACCGGCTGGCGCATCGGCTGGATGGTGGTGCCGGACGCGCTGGTGCGTCCGATCGAACGCCTGCAGCAGAATCTCGCGATCTCGGTTCCGACCTTGTCGCAGATCGCGGCCGAGGCGGCGTTCGACGGCCGACCGGAGATGGAGGCGATCAAGCACGGCTATCAGGAGAACCGCCGCATCCTGATCGAGGGCTTTCCGAAAGCCGGCCTGACCCGGTTCCTGCCGGCGGATGGCGCATTCTACCTCTATGCCGACGTCTCCGACTTCACGACCGACAGCTTCGAGTTCGCCAAGCGCATGTTGGAGGAGACCCATGTCGCGGCGACGCCCGGCGTGGACTTCGATCCGATCCACGGCCGCAGCTACGTGCGCTTTTCCTACGCACGCTCCGCCGAGGACATGCGCGAGGCGGTGGCGCGGATCGCGCGCTGGCTCGGCTAGGGCAGGGCGCTTGACCCACCTTGGTTGACATTGACTCGGCCGCGACAATTTGTCTGAGGTGCGCCGCGCAAAGGGCTGGGACACGCGACGCCCGATAGACGAAGGTGGATGAGGCCGATGGCGGCAGCGACTGAAATCGGAACGCCAGGCGTTCCGTCGCGACAGGGCAGCAAGCCCTGGTACAGCGTACTCTATGTGCAGGTGTTGATCGCGATCGTGATCGGTATCTTGGTCGGCTGGCTGTTTCCCAACATCGCCACCAACGACTGGATCAAGGCGCTCGGCGACGGCTTCATCAAGCTGATCAAGATGGTGATCGCGCCGATCATCTTCTGCACCGTCGTTTCGGGCATCGCCCACATCCAGAACGCGAGCAAGGTCGGGCGGGTCGGCGTCAAGGCGCTGGTCTATTTCGAGATCGTCTCGACCTTCGCGCTGGTGCTCGGCCTCATCGTCGGCAACCTCGCCCCGATCGGTCACGGCCTTGCCGCCAAGCCGGATGCGGCGGCGGTCGCCAACTACGTCAAGCAGGCCGAGGCGCAGAAGTCGGTCGACTTCGTCCTCAACATCATTCCCGACAGCGTCGTCGGCGCGCTGGCGCGCGGCGATATCCTCCAGGTGCTGCTGTTCGCGATCCTGTTCGGCTTCGCATTGATGGCGCTGGGGGAGCGCGGTCACCGGCTGCGCGACGTGATCGATGATACCGCGCATGCGGTGTTCGGCGTCATCGCCGTCGTCATGAAGGCCGCGCCGGTCGGCGCGTTCGGCGCCATGGCCTATACGATCGGCAAATATGGCCCGGCGGCGCTCGGCAACCTGATCGGCCTGATCGCGCTGTTCTACGTCACGGCCGGCCTGTTCGTCGTGATCGTGCTCGGGCTGATCGCGCGCTTCATCGGATTCAGCATCTTGAAGTTCATCACCTACATCAAGGACGAGCTGTTGATCGTGCTCGGCACCAGCTCCTCGGAGAGCGCGCTGCCGCAGCTGATGGAGAAGCTGGAGCGGCTCGGCTGTTCGAAGCCGGTGGTCGGCCTGGTCGTGCCGACCGGCTACTCCTTCAATCTCGACGGCACCAACATCTACATGACCCTGGCGACGCTGTTCATCTCGCAGGCGCTCGGCGTCGAGCTGTCGTTCACGCAGCAGGTCACCATCCTGATCGTTGCGATGCTGACCTCGAAAGGCGCCAGCGGCGTCACTGGCGCCGGCTTCATCACGCTGGCCGCGACCCTGTCGGTGGTGAATCCGGCGCTGGTGCCGGGCATGGCGATCGTGTTCTCGATCGACAAGTTCATGAGCGAGGTGCGTGCGCTCACCAACATCACCGGCAACGGCATCGCGACCGTGTTCGTGTCGTGGTGGGAAGGAGAGCTCGACCACGACCTGCTGCAGCGCCGTCTCAACCAGCAGATCGATCCGTCGGACGTCGAGACCGCGATCACCACCGGCTGAGCCCGTCGCGCGGCGCGGCGGATCGATTCCAACAAAAAACGCCCGGCCATTCGGCCGGGCGTTTTGCATTAGAACGCTTGAACGGGTGCGGCGGCCTACTGGCCGCCACCGAATCGGCGCGACCACCAGCCGGCCCGGCGCGGGGCCGACGGGGTCTGCTCCGGCTCCGTCGCGGCCGGCTCGGATGCCGGGCTCTGCGCAACCGGAGCAGGGATGCTCTCGGCGACATTCATGGTGGACGCCGTGCTGTCCGGCTTCGGCTCGGTGGCGAAGCTGACCTTCTCGCGCACGGTGGACCGGCGCGGAGTCTTCTCGGACTCGGTCTTGGGAGCCTCGGCTTCCTGTACGGCAGCTTCAGTCAACGGAGAGGGAGCCTCCGGGGCCGGCGCAGCAGGCGTGGTCACGACGGTCTCATCAGAGTCCGTCGCAGCTACGGCGTGCGCAGGAGCCGCATGCTCGGTCGATTCCTCGTCGTCGTGGTGAGGTGCGCCATTGCCGTCGAAATCCGCAACTGCCGCTTCAGCTTCCGACGCAGATGCTGGCGCGAGCTCGTCGCCGATCGACGCAGCGAGACCTTCGTCCGCGCCGCCACGGCGACGGCGGCCGCCGCGACGGCCGCGCCGACGCGGACGCCGTTCGCCACTGGCCTGATCGTTGGACTCGCCCTGGGCGAACGCCGGCTGTTCCTCGGACTCGTCCTCCTCGGCCTCGCCGTCCTCGGCCGGCTGCTCGGCAGCCAGGCCCGGTTCGGTTGACGGAGAGACGACAGCGCCTTCCGGCAACGCACCCTCGCGGGCCTCGCCGCCGCGGCCACGCCGGCGCCGGCGCCGCTTGCGGCGGGGACCATCACGCTCGCCATCGCCGGGGGCGCCATCGGCAGCCTCTTCGGACAGACCTTCGGTCTCCTCGGTCTCGACCTCGGATTCCGTCTCGACGTCGAACGCTTCCTCGTCGTCGTAGATCTCCTCGGCCACCAGCGGCGGCGCGGAAGCCTGCGCCACGAGCAGCGCCTTGGCCGCCTCGAGCGTGTGCACCTGCTCGCCGCGGTCGATGATGAAGGATTGCTGGCCGCTGACATTCGGATCGGCGATGACGGCGAGCGAGACCTTGAAGCTGTTCTCGAGGTCGCGCAGATGGCCGCGCTTGTGGTTGAGCACGTAGAGCGCCACCTCGGTGCGGGTGCGGACCACGAGATTGTGGGTCGCGCCCTTCATCAGCGCCTCTTCGAGGCTGCGCAGCAGCTGCAATGCCACGGACGAGACCGAGCGGACATGGCCCGTGCCGCCGCAATGCGCGCACGGCTCGGTCGAGCTCTCCAGCACGCTGGCGCGGATGCGCTGGCGCGACATTTCCAGCAGGCCGAAATGCGAGATGCGGCCGACCTGGATGCGCGCCCGATCCTGCCGCAGGCAGTCGGACAGCTTGCGCTCGACGGAGCGGTTGTTCCGCTTCTCGTCCATGTCGATGAAGTCGATGACGATCAGACCGGCGAGGTCGCGCAGCCGGAGCTGCCGCGCCACTTCCTCGGCGGCCTCCATGTTGGTCTTGAGCGCGGTGTCCTCGATGTGATGCTCGCGCGTAGCGCGGCCCGAGTTCACGTCGATCGAGACCAGCGCCTCGGTCTGGTTGATCACGATGTAGCCGCCCGAGCGCAGCTGCACGGTCGGCGAGAACATCGCATCGAGCTGGCTCTCGACGCCCATGCGCGAGAACAGCGGCTGGCCGTCGCGATATTGCTTCACCGCCCGGACGTTGGTCGGCATCAGCATCTTCATGAAATCGTGCGCCTCGCGGTAGCCGGCTTCGCCGGCCACCAGGATCTCGTCGATCTCCTTGTTGTAGAGGTCGCGCAGCGAGCGCTTGATCAGCGAGCCTTCCTCATAGACGAGGGTCGGCGCCTGCGACTTCAGCGTCATGTCGCGGACCGTTTCCCACAGACGCAGCAGATATTCGAAGTCGCGCTTGATCTCGGGCTTGGTGCGGTTGGCGCCGGCGGTGCGCAGGATGACGCCCATGCCCTCGGGCACGTCGAGGTCCTGCACCACTTCCTTCAGGCGCGAGCGGTCCTGCGCCGAGGTGATCTTGCGGCTGATGCCGCCGCCACGGGCAGTGTTGGGCATCAGCACGGCATAGCGGCCGGCCAGTGACAGATAGGTCGTCAGCGCAGCGCCCTTGTTGCCGCGCTCTTCCTTGACCACCTGCACCAGCATCACCTGGCGGCGCTTGATGACCTCCTGGATCTTGTACTGGCGGCGCGGACGGAAGGTGCGCTCCGGCACCTCCTCGAGCACGTCGTCGCCGCCGACGGATTCGACGACCTCTTCCTCGATCTCCTCGTCGTCTTCCTCGTGCTCGTCGGAGACGACCTCGGTGCCATTCTCGTCACCCGGCACGATCGTGACGCCGTCGCCCTCATGCCCGGCTACAGGGGCGATATCGGCGACGTCCTCGTCGTGGTCATGCTCGTCGTGATCGTGCTCGTCATGGTCATGATGATCATGCTCATGATGGTCATGGCCGTGGTCGTCGTGATCATGCTCGTCGTGAGCGTGGGTCTCATGATGATCGTCAGCCTCGTCTGCCTCAGCAGCGCCGGGCGCGTCGCTGGTCGAAGCGGCCGTGGTCTCTGCGGCTTCCGCGGCCGGTTGTTCGGCGGCAGCAACAGGCTCCGCGGGCGCCTGCGCGGCGACCGCATCGTGCTGCTCGTGAGACGGCTCGTCCGCACCCTGCTGCGCGTCCGTCGCGTCATGATGCCCGAGGGCGACGACCGGCGCTTCGGAGAAGCCATGTGTCTCGCCGTGCTCGCCGGCTTCCGCATGCGGCTGATCCGAATGCGGCTGATCCGAATGATCGTCCTGGGCGTAAGCGTGATGCTCGTGCGCCTCGTGGTCGGCCTCATGACCTTCGGCGTGAACCGGCTGACCGCTCTCGGCGGCCTCCACGATCTCGCTCTGAACGCGCTCGCCGCTGCCGCGGCGCCGCGAGCTGCGGTGACGGTTGCGACGGCGGTTGGAGCGGTTCTCGCTCTCTTCCTCGGCCTCGCGGTGGGCCCGCTCCTCGGCCTCGATCAGCGCCTGCCGGTCGGCGACCGGGATCTGATAGTAGTCGGGATGGATTTCGCTGAAGGCGAGGAAGCCGTGGCGGTTGCCGCCGTACTCGACGAAGGCCGCCTGCAGCGAAGGCTCAACGCGGGTGACCTTCGCCAGGTAGATGTTGCCCCGGAGTTGCTTGCGCTGGGCAGTTTCGAAATCAAATTCCTCGACGCGGTTGCCGCGGACGACAACCACCCGGGTCTCTTCCGGGTGGGTAGCATCGATCAACATCTTGTTGGGCATATTGGAACTCTTGGAGGCGACGGACGCGGTTGGCCGCGAGCGCGTGGCGCGCTGTCGGATGACGCGACGGTCCACCTGATTCGGGGGTGAGGGGAAGGCCTAAACGCAGCTGGTCGCGCCGTGCCGCCCCTGGGGCCGGCGGGGCGATTGGCCGAGCGGGGGGCAGGCCCCGCATCGGCGCGGATCGTCCGCTGGTCATGGTTGGCAACTCAGTCTGGCGCATCAAGCGTCGGCCCGTCTGGAATATGTGGGCGGCAGCGGGTGCCGCCTTTGTCTCTTGCCGAAGGCCGGATTGCGCCGAGACGCATGCCCTGTATCGATACCCACTCCCCTCGGGAATGTGGTATCAGGCTACGCCGTGTCTGACCTCGACCAAATCTGACCCTTGGCCATATCTGACGTGGTGCCCGGGACGGTCTCTGCGAGACGGCGCCTGCGCTAGGCGCTACTCGGCTCGTGACCAGCTTTCCGTCGCAGCCGCGCGGGGATCGCGCAGGCTTGGGGAGCGTCGGAAAGGCGCTGGAACCTCCGCAACGATCGAGGGACCTCGAAGTGAGAAACCCGACCACGGAGCTTCCGGCGTTTCACCGGGAGGTTGAACGCGACACAACCGGCAGTAAGGAGTAGCCTTCAGCCCTTCGTACATACGAGGAATGGCCAGACGGTGCAAGGGAAGCGTCGCGGAACCGCAACAATCGGTGGCCTTTAACGAAAATGACAAAATTAGGCGATTAACCCCTGGGATTGGTTGCGGTAAGACCGTCGCGCGGAGGCACGGAATTGGCAACTGGCCGGGCAGGATACCTCTCTATGCTGGGATGCGTGGCGCTCTGCGTCACGCAAATGTTATGTGCGGTTGTCTCTCCGGCGCGAGCCCAGAGCGGTCCGGTTGGGCAGGTCCCACCGCCGGTTGTCGGTCCGGGGTTCCCCATCGCCACCGATGCCCGGCTTGCCGGTGACGCCCGCCAGACCCGCTTCGTGCTCGATCTGGACAAGACCGTGCCGTTCCGGGCCTTCCTGCTCAGCGACCCCTATCGAGTGGTGATTGATCTGCCGCAGGTCAGCTTTCACTTGCCGCCGGGGGCCGGAACCGCAGGGCGCGGCCTCGTCAAGGCGTTTCGCTACGGGCTGGTGATGCCCGGTGGCTCCCGAATCGTGTTCGATCTGACCGGTCCTGCCCGAATCGCCAATTCCACGGTGCTCGACGCCGCCAACGGTCAGCCGCCGCGGCTCGTGATCGAGCTTGAGGAGGTCGACGAGGCCACCTTCGCCCGCGCCGTCGGCAC
>NZ_CAFI01000318.1 GCF_000239775.1 Bradyrhizobium sp. ORS 375 | reverse complement strand
CGGCGGCGGCGGCGGCTCGGGCACCACCAACAGCAACTTCTACACCATCAACAACAATGGCGGCACCGGCAACTCCGGCGGCGGCACCGGCGGCCGCGGCGGCGACGGCGTCACCAACAACCAGGGCAGCCAAGGCCCGGGCGCCGACGGCGGCTATGGCGGCGCTGGTGGCGCTGCGCGCGGCGGCGCCATCTATGTCGACGCCGGCGCCACGCTCACGATCCTGGATTCGCCGATCTCGGGCGCGGCCGTCACCGGCGGCACGGGCGGCAGCGCCGGCGTCGGCCAGGGCCCGAGCTCGTTCAACGGCACCGCTGGGGCCGCCGGCATCGGTGCCGGCGCCGCAATCTATCTCGGCGGCGTGACCGCCAATATCGCGGTCAGCGGCGGCACCGTGACCTATGCCAACACCATCGGTGGCAGCGGCCTGGTCACCGGCGGCATCAACACCGCTCTCGTCAAGACCGGCAGCGGCACGCTCGTGCTGACCGCCGCCAACACCTACATCGGCAACACCGTCGTGAACGGCGGCACGCTGGAGATGAACGGCTCGGCGCTGAATTCGACCCTGACCACGGTGAATTCCGGCGGCACGCTGGCCGGCATCGGCACGGTCAGGGGAACGCAGATCAATGCGGGCGGCACCTTCGCGCCCGGCAGCGGCACGCCGGCCAGCACGATGACCGTGAGCGGCAATCTCGCCTTCCAGTCGGGTGCGATCTACCTGGTTCAGGTCGATCCGACGACCGCCTCCCGCGCCAACGTGACCGGCACCGCGACGCTCGCCGGCTCGGTCAATGCGGTCTACGCCGCCGGGACCTATATCGCGAAGAGATACACGATCCTCACTGCGACGGGCGGTGTCAGCGGCACGTTCAGCAACGTGACGGCGACCAGCGCGCCCGCGGGCTTCACGTCGTCCTTGAGCTATGACGCCAACAACGTTTTCCTGAATCTCGCACTCAGCACGCCTGGGAACATCAACCAGCAGAACGTCGGTAACGCGCTCAGCAACTACTTCAACGCGACCGGCAGCATTCCCGTCGTCTTTACCGGACTGTCTCCGGCCGGCCTCACGCAGATTTCGGGCGAGACCGCGACCGGCGGCCAGCAGGCGACGTTCAACGCGATGACGCAGTTCATGGGCGTCATGACCGATCCCCTCGCCGGCGGTCGGGGTGATCCTTCCACGCCGCCAACCGGTCCCATCGCGTATGCCGAGTCTGACCTCGCCTTCGCGCAGAAGCGCAATCCGAGCGACGCGCTGGCCGCGATCTACACCAAGGCTCCGCCTGCCGCGATGGCCAGAACCGGCTGGAGCGTGTGGGCGGCGGCATTCGGGGGAGCGCAGACCACCGACGGCAACGCCGCGCTCGGCTCCAACACCGCCACCAGTAATCTCTACGGCACCGCGGTCGGCGCCGACTATCGCTTCTCGCCCTACACGGTCGCCGGCTTCGCGCTGGCCGGCGGCGGCACCAATTTCAACGTCTTCAATGGCGGCGGCGGCCGGTCCGACCTGTTCCAGGCCGGTGGCTTCGTGCGGCACAATTTCGGGGCCAGCTATGTGACCGGCGCGCTGGCGTATGGCTGGCAGGCCGTCACGACGAGCCGGACCGTGACGGTGGCGGGAATCGATCAGCTGCGTGCCGACTTCAACGCCAACAGCTATTCAGGCCGGATCGAGGGCGGCCACCGCTTCCTCACCCCTTGGACGACCGTCGGCCTCACGCCGTACGCGGCGGCTCAGTTCACCACCTTCGACCTGCCGGGCTACGCCGAGCGGGCCGTCGTCGGCAACAACACCTTCGCGCTTGCCTACGGCGCCAGGACGATTACCGCGACGCGCAGCGAGCTCGGTTTGCGCACCGACAAATCCTACGCACTGGCCGACGGCATCTTCACGCTGCGCGGCCGCCTTGCCTGGGCGCACGACTTCAACCCGGACCGCTCGATCGCCGCGACCTTCCAGGCCCTGCCCGGCGCGTCCTTCGTCGTCAATGGAGCGCGGCAGGCCAGCGATGCCGCACTGACCTCGGCTTCGGCGGAAATGAAGTGGACCAACGGCTGGTCGGCCGCAGGAACGTTCGAGGGCGAGTTCTCCAACGTCACCCGCAGCTATGGCGGCAAGGCTGTCGTGCGCTACTCGTGGTGATGCCTGTGCGCGAGGCCACCGCGATGCCGTAGGCCGCATGAGCGAAAGCGACATGCGGGTTCAACGGAGGCGCGTGAGACCCCGGATATCGCTTCGCTCATCCGTGCTACGGTTCCCGCGCGCTTGGGTGCAGCACGGGCCGATAGCCGGCCCGGAGCACACGCAGCGTCGATGGCGGCGTCAGCAGCAGCGGCGCAGCGATGTCATCGCGCGCGGCGCCGTAGCCGGCGAACGACCATCGCAGCGCCCGGCCGTGCAAGATGAGGAAGCTCTCGTCCTCCGCCTGCACCATCGCGCCGTCGGGCAATCGATCGATCGGCAGCGGCAGCGGATGCAACCGCTTGCGACCGCGGTCGAGCCGCTCGCGATGCAGCACCTTGTCGATCTCCGACGCACGGATATCGCTGACGCCGTTGCCAATCTCCCACGCGGCGCGAAAGCGCTCGGCGTCGTCACGGCGGCAATAGAAGCACGGCCGGTGGCCGGCGGCGAGCGCGGTGGTCTCGTCGAGGAAGAACAGCTCGGTCCAGCTGCGCGTGGCCATGACGTCGCGGCGCTTGCCGCGGAACTCGCACAGGCAGACCAGCCAGGCGGGGCTCGACCAGCGCCTGTTCAGCAGCGTCCTGGTCGCGGGGTCATGAATAATGCCGCGATTGCCGGTGAACATCCCACGATGCGGCGTGGCGACGATGTCGCCCATCGGCGTGACGCGGTTCTGTAGCGGCATGGCGGCGCTCCGCGTGGGCCGTCATTGCGAGGAGCGAAGCGACGACTTGTCCGCCATAGCCCGCAGGGCGACGGCGGAAGCAATCCAGAGTCCCGCGCACAGCTCTGGATTGCTTCGCTTCGCTCGCAATGACGACGTTGAGCTAGGCCGCCCCGTCCCGCAGCGGCGGCGCGAACGACAGCGCGGTGTCCCAGGGGAAGAAGATCCAGGTGTCCTGCGACACCTCGGTGATGAAGGTATCGACCAGCGGCCGCCCCTTCGGCTTGGCGTAGACGGTCGCGAAATGAGCGTCGGGAAGCAGCTCGCGGACCATGCGTCCGGTCTTGCCGGTGTCGACGAGATCGTCGACGATCAGAAGCCCCTTGCCGGTGCCGCCGCCGAGTTTGGCGGTGTCGGCCGAGATGCCCTTCAGGACCTGAAGCTCGCCCTGCTTGGTGTGGTCATAGCTCGCGATGCAGATCGTATCGATGACACGCACGCCAAGCTCGCGGGCCACGATGGCTGCCGGCACCAGTCCACCCCGGGTGATGGCCACCACGGCATGAAACGGCCCGATCTCGTTGAGCCGCCAGGTCAGCGCCCGGCAATCCCGGTGAAACTGGTCCCAGGACACCGGGAAGGCCCGGCCGGCACGCTCCTCTGCGCTCAAAGTCTTGTCTGTCATGTCGTCCCGTCCGCCCTCGCCCGCCGCCTCTGATGACACCTGCCGCGCAAAGTCTCGGTCATTCCGGGGCAAGGCCGAGAGGCCTTGAACCCGGAATCTCGAGATTGTCTTGCGTTCATGTCCGACAATCTCGGGATTCCGGGTTCAATCGTCAACGCTTCGCCGCTTCGCGTCTTCGCATTGACGCTTGCCCCGGAATGACGGCAAGCGCGCAGGCTAGCGCGTCACGTTCAACCCGGCGAGCATCTCCTTCACGGCGCCCATCGCCGCCGTCAGCTTGTCCTGGTCGCGCGAGCGCACCACCAGATGCGTGTTCGGCTTCTGGTCCTCGTCGATGAACGGATAGCTGCCGATGATGGTGTCCGGGTGCGCCTTGGCGATCTCGCGCAGGGGACCGCCGATGTCGCCCTCGCGGGCATTGGCACGCACCGTCTCCGACAGCATGCGCACGCCGGATTTCAGCTTCGGCGCGACGATGTCCATCATCGCCTGCATGATCGACGGCACGCCGGCCATCACGATGACATTGCCGAGCTTGAAGCCCGGGGCGAGGATGGTGGCGCTCTGGATCAGCTCGGCGCCATCCGGGATGCGCGCCATGCGCAGCCGCGCCTCGTTGAGCTCCTGCTCGCTCCAGCGCTCGCGGAAGCGCGCGACCACCTCCGGGTGATGGTCGATGCCGACGCCGAACGCCTTGGCGATCGAATCCGCGGTGATGTCGTCATGGGTCGGCCCGATGCCGCCGGTCGTGAACACATAGGTGTAGCGGTGCCGCAGCGCATCCAGCGCCGTGATGATGTCCGGCTCGTCGTCCGAAACCACCCGCACCTCCTTGAGGTCGATGCCGAGATTGGTCAGGTATTCGGCAATGAAGCCGATGTTCTTGTCCTTGGTCCGGCCGGACAGGATCTCGTCGCCGATGACCAGCAATCCTGCGGTGACGATGTCGCTCATGGTTTCTCCTCGCATCTGCTGTCTCTTTTGGCCCGAGCCGGTGCCAAAGTCATCCAGAACGTCGCAGTCTATGCCGCGGATTTGAGCATCATGCAGCCGGTTTTTCGGGCACGAATTCCGCAACCCCCACGAAATGCCGCAGGAGAATGCATATCGCGCTGGCCCGCCCCTTGCTACCATCCTCGGGAGTCATGCAGTGTATGACGAGGCTGGGACACACGGGCATCTATGGCAGTTGCGTTCGACGAGATGAACGAGCCGGGCGGCGACGTCCGTCAGGCTTATCAGGAGCTGTCGCGGTGGCTGAAGGAAACGCCGCCGGAAGCGCTGGAATATCGCCGCCACGAGGCGGAGCTCCTGTTCCGGCGAATCGGCATCACCTTCGCGGTGTATGGCGAGGCTGAGGCGCAGGAGCGGCTGATCCCGTTCGACGTCATTCCCCGCATCCTCTCCGGCAAGGAATGGACGCTCCTGGAGAAGGGACTGAAGCAGCGCGTCAAGGCGCTGAACATGTTCCTGCGCGATATCTATCACGGCCGCGACATCCTGCGCGCGAACGTCGTTCCGGATGACCTGATCTTCCAGAACCCGGTGTTCCGGCCGGAGATGAACGGCCAGGACGTCCCGCACGACGTCTACGTCCACATCGCCGGGATCGACATCGTCCGGGTCGACGCCAACGACTTCATCGTGCTCGAGGACAATGCGCGGACGCCGTCGGGCGTGTCCTACATGCTGGAAAACCGCGAGATCATGATGCGGCTTTTCCCGGACCTGTTCGCGCGCCATCGCGTGGCGCCGGTCGAGCGCTATCCGGACGAGCTGTTGTCGTGCCTGCGCTCGGTGGCGCCGCTCAGCGCTTCGGCCGAGCCGACAGTCGCACTGATGACACCCGGCATCTACAACTCCGCCTATTACGAGCACTCGTTCCTGGCCGACAAGCTCGGCATCGAACTGGTCGAGGGGCGCGACCTCATCGTCAAGAACGATGAGGTGTTCATGCGGACCACCGAGGGGTTGAAGCGGGTCGACGTGATCTACCGCCGCGTCGACGACGACTTCCTCGATCCCCTCACCTTCCGGCCGGATTCGGCGCTCGGCGTGCCCGGCCTGATGTCGGCCTATGTCGCCGGCAATGTGACGCTCGCCAATGCGGTCGGCACCGGCATCGCCGATGACAAGGCGATCTACTCCTACATGCCCGATGTCGTGAAGTTCTATCTCGGCGAGGAGCCGATCCTGAAGAACGTGCAGACCTGGCGCTGCCGCGAGCCGCAGGATCTCTCCTACGTGCTCGACCATCTCGGCGAGCTCGTGGTCAAGGAGGTCCACGGCTCCGGCGGCTACGGCATGCTGATCGGCCCGGCCGCGACCAAGGCGACGATCGAGGCGTTCCGCGACAAGCTCAAGCGCGAGCCGGAAGGCTTCATCGCGCAGCCGACGCTGGCGCTGTCGACCTGCCCAACCTGCGTCGCCTCGGGGCTGGCGCCGCGCCATGTAGACCTCCGGCCGTTCGTGCTGACGGGGCGCGACCGCACCACCATCGTCCCCGGCGGCCTGACGCGCGTTGCGCTGAAGGAAGGCTCGCTGGTGGTGAATTCCAGCCAGGGCGGCGGCACCAAGGACACATGGGTGCTGGATGAGTAAGCATTGTTTGAGGGATGTCGAGCCACTTGCTGGCTGCAACCTCTCCGCGCCTGCGGGGGCTCGACCAGCTTCGCTCGCACTAAGAGGTCGGATCGCATCG
>NZ_CAFI01000319.1 GCF_000239775.1 Bradyrhizobium sp. ORS 375 | reverse complement strand
GACAACCTCGTGCCGAACGGGTTGTCGAGGGGTTGCAGGGTCTTCTGCTCCAAGTCGAAATATCCGAGATCATAGTGCATGAAGCTGACGAGCCAAATGCCCTCGTCGACTTCCTTGATGCCGAGTTTCTGGCCGGCCAGGACCAGGGAAATGTTGATCCTCTTGCGGTGCAGGCAGAGGCGGCCGCAGGAGGTGACGACGACGTCGCGATCATGGAAGGGATAGGCCAACTCGGGCAGGCCGTCGTAGCGCCGCGTTGAGGCTGTGTAGAGGTCGGCCGGGCGCTTCATGTCGAGAGCCTCATGCGGCCGCTCCTCATTGAACTCGCGCAGGAAGCTGTCGAAGCGATCCTGCTGCTGGAGGCTATTGAACCCTGGCGGACGCGTGGCCTCCTTCTTGAGGGTGAGATGCATCCGCTCATGGCGACCGTTCTGCTGTGGATGGCCTGGCTTGATGCGCTCGATGGCGATGCCGAGCCTGAGCCACCACACCGAGAGCTTTGAGAGATTGAACAGAGCGTTGGGGCTGGCAAACGGCACGCCGTTGTCGGAGCGGATGGCCAGCGGCAGTCCGCGCTCGCGGAACAGCCGTTCGAAGGCGGTAATGGCAGGGTCTTCGCGCGTTGAGTCCAGCGCCTCGCAGAGCAGCAGGAACCGTGAGGCGTGGTCGGTGACGGTCAGCGGATAGCAGTACCGGCCATTGCCAAGCTTGAACTCGCCCTTGAAGTCGGCGCACCACAGGTCATTGGGTCCAGCGCCCGCGGATAGCGGCGTGCCGCGCGCGCGGTGGCGCGGCCCGCCGCCGCGCTTGACGAGCCCCTGGCGATCGAGGACCGCGTGAATGGTGCTTTTAGCCGGAATCCTGACATCGCCGTCGAGCCGCTTGATCAGGAGCTCACGGATCTTGCGC
>NZ_CAFI01000320.1 GCF_000239775.1 Bradyrhizobium sp. ORS 375 | reverse complement strand
CTCTCCGCAAGTCCGGTGCGCGTGGAGAGCCCCCCTCACCCCAACCCTCTCCCCGCAAGCGGGGCGAGGGAGCGCACTGCCGCTGCGTGTCGAGCTCGACTCCAACGAACGGAAGTCGATCAGCGTTCTACCGCACCGTGCCAGCAAGGCGCGGCTTCCAAACCAACAACCTACTGCTTGGTGATCTCGTCCTCATCCCGCTCGCTTGGGCTCGATGAATCCGCCGTCGTCCGTCCCTCCGTCCAGTCGATGCCGAACGCATCCAGCCCCTCCGCCAGCAGATCGCCGAGCATCGGCTCGCCGAGAAGATAGCGTGCAGTGTGGCGGTCGCGCTGGCCGGCGGCTTCGCGGCGCAGATCGTCCCATTCGTCGATATCGCCATCGCCGCGGCCGAGCCGCATCAGGGCGACCAGATCGGTCTGCTCATCCTCGCTCATCGCATTGATGAAGCCGGTGATCTCGCGCACGACGGGATCGTCGCCGGTGTCCTGGAGCACGTCGATCATGTCGTCGTCGGCGGCGTTCGAGCCGGAATCGTCGTCGGTCGCCTGCTCCTTGACGTCGAACTCGCGCGCCTTCTCGATCAGGAAGGCGACCTTCTCGGGTGAAATCATCAGTTCGGGCATAACCCTCTCCTCCTGGACTAGCCACGACAACGCCTGTTCCCGAAACTCGATCCATTGCGCCGGGACGCGCGGCGCGGCATCGTCGGCACCACCAAAAACAAAGCAGGGAAGCGCGCATGCAATGGACGGTCGGCCGGGTCAGGATCACCAAGTTCACCGAACTGGAAACGGTCGGCGGCACCCGCTTCATCCTGCCGCAGGCGGCGCCGGAGGCGACCCGGGCGCTGCCCTGGCTCGTGCCCGATTTCGCCACCGCCGAAGGCAAGCTGAAGATGTCGATCCACAGCCTGGTGCTGGAGACGCCGACCGGGCGCATCGTCGTCGACACCGGCCTCGGCAACGACAAGCAGGGCCGCAGCGTGCCGGCTTGGAATGGCCGTTCGACGCCGTTCCTGGAGACGATGAGCGCCGCCGGCTTTCCGCCCGAGAGCATCGACATGGTGATCTGCACGCATCTCCACGTCGATCATGTCGGCTGGAATACGCGGCTGGTCGACGGACGCTGGGTGCCGAGCTTTCCGAACGCGCGCTACGTGTTTGGCCGCAGCGAGTTCGAGCATTGGCGCAGCCACAGCGCGGCCGCGGACGAGACCGCGACCTTCGCGGATTCCGTGCAGCCGGTCGTCGATGCCGGCAAGGCCGAGCTGGTGGCGAGCGATGCCGTGATCACCGACGAGATCACGCTGATCCCAACACCGGGTCACAGCCCAGGCCATGTCAGCCTGCACATCCGCTCCGACGGTGCGGAGGCACTGCTGAGCGGCGACGTCGCGCATCACCCCTGCCAGATGGCGCACCTGGACTGGAGCTCGACCGTCGACTCCGACCCGGCGCAGGCCATCGCGACGCGGCAGGCGCTGTTCTCCCGTTTCGCCGACACCGGCACGCTGGTGATCGGCGGCCATTTCGATGCTGGCCACATCCACCGCGATGGCGCGGCCTTCCGCTTCGAAGCAGTGCCGGGCAGCGCCAGCGCATAGCCCGCGAGGTTGAATTTCGCCCCGCCATGCTCCATGACAGGGCTCTGGAATACCAAGGATTTGAGGGAGAGAAACAAATGAAGCTTGTTCGCTACGGCGAAAAGGGCGCGGAAAAGCCGGGCCTGATCGATGCCTCCGGCCAGCTGCGCGACCTGTCGGCCCATGTGAAGGACCTCGACGGCGCCGCCTATGCGCCGGAGTCGCTGAAGAAGCTCGCCACGCTCGATCCGGCCTCCCTGCCCGCCGTCTCCGGCAAGCCGCGGCTCGGCGCGCCGGTTACCGGCATCTCCAAGTTCGTGGCGATCGGCCTCAACTACTCCGATCATGCCAAGGAGACCGGCAATCCGATTCCGGCCGAGCCGATCTTCTTCCTCAAGGCCAACACCGCCCTGTGCGGCCCCTATGACCAGGTCGAAAAGCCGCGCGGCTCGACGAAGCTCGACTGGGAGGTCGAGATCGCAGCGATCATCGGCACCCGCGCGAAGTACGTGTCCGAGGCCGAAGCGCTCAACCACGTCGCCGGCTACACGATCTGCAACGACGTCTCCGAGCGCAACTTCCAGATCGAGCGCCTGGGCCAGTGGACCAAGGGCAAGTCGCACGACACGTTCGGTCCCGTCGGTCCGTGGCTCGTCACCAAGGACGAGATCCCGGACGTGCAGAACCTGTCGATGTGGCTCGACGTCAACGGCCAGCGCCGCCAGACAGGCACCACCGCGACGATGATCTTCTCGATGGCCAAGTGCATCTCCTACGTCTCGCAGTTCATGACCTTGCTGCCGGGCGACATCGTCACCACGGGCACCCCTCCGGGCGTCGGCATGGGCATGAAGCCGCCGACCTTCCTCAACGTCGGCGACGTCGTGACGCTCGGCATTGAGCGCCTCGGCGAGCAGCGCCAGGAGATCGTTGAGGCTTAGTCATCGAGATGTGAGGCGGCCCCAATCTTCAGCGTCGTCATGCCCGGGCTTGACCCGGGCATCCACGTCTTGAACGGTGCCAATGAAAGAGACGTGGATGGCCGGGTCAAGCCCGGCCATGACGACGGAAAGAGCATTCCAGGAGCATCGCATGAAACTCACCTTCTCGCCCGCCTCGCCGTTCGCCCGCAAGGTGCGCATCGCCGCCATCGAGCTCGGCCTGATCGACAAGATCGAATTCGTGCCCGCAGCTGTGGTGCCGGGCCAGGCCAACGAGGAATATTCGAAGATCACGCCGCTGAAGAAGCTGCCGGTGCTGATCCTCGACAATGGCGACGTCATCCTCGATTCCTACGTGATCGTCGAATATCTCGACGAGCTCGCCGGCGGCAACAAGCTGATCCCCGCCTCCGGCCCGTCGCGCTGGAAGGTCAAGAGCGAGCACTCGATGCTGCAGGGCATGCTCGATTCCATGCTGCTGTGCCGCTACGAGGCGTTGGTGCGCCCGGAGGGTCTGCGCTGGCAGGCGTGGTCCGACGATCATTGGAATCGCGCGTGGATGGGCATGGCGCGCTTCAATGCGCAGAGCGACCTGCTGACGCGCCCGTTCGATATCGTGTCCATCGGACTCGTCTGCGTGCTCGGCTACGCCGATTTCCGCTTCGCTGATTGCGGCTGGCGCAAGGCCTACCCGGCGCTCGACGCCTTCCATCAGAAGATGATGGAGCGCGAGTCGGTGAAGATCTCGGTGCCGCCGGCGGCATAACCGTCACGGAGAAGGTGCCGCGATGCTGAATGTCTCGGTTGCCGACACGACCATCCATCGCATCATCGAGCAGGAGACCACCTTCCTGCCGGCGCGCGAGATGTTTCCGGAGCTGACGCCGGAGATGCTGGCAGCCGAGCGCGGCGCGCTGCAAGCGGCCCAGGCACTGGATGCACAGGACACCTTGATCCTGTGCTTCCAGTCCTACGTGGTGAAGACGCCTGATCACACCATCCTGATCGACAGCTGCATCGGCAACGACAAGCCGCGCGCACGGCCGGTCTGGAACATGAAGACCGACGACACCTACATGCGCGCGCTCGCGGCTGCCGGCATTTCGGTCGACGACATCGACGTCGTGATGTGCACGCATCTGCACACCGATCATGTCGGCTGGAATACGCGGCTCGACAACGGCCGGTGGCTGCCGACCTTCCCGAGGGCGCGCTACGTGTTTGCGCAGCGGGAATATGATTATTGGGTGGCGCAGAACGCCAAGGCCGAGGTGCCGCCGTTTGCCGACAGCGTGCTGCCGGTCGTCGAAGCCAGGCGCGCCGACATCGTCAGCGATGAGTTCGCGATCGGCGATCATGTCCGACTGCTGCCGACGCCGGGCCATACGCCCGGCCATGTCGCGATCGCCGTCGGCAAAGGCCAGGACGACGCGGTGTTTGCCGGCGACCTGATCCATTCGCCGCTGCAGCTCGCCTATCCCGAGCTGTCACCGAAATTCGATGTCGACGCGAAACAGGGTGCCGTGACGCGGCGCACGTTCCTGGAGCGCTATTGCGACACGCCGACGCTGTGCTGCACGGCGCATTTCCCGTCGCCCTCGGTGGGCCGCATCACGCGCAAGGGCAACGGCTTCGCCTGCGAAGCCATCTAGCCTCAATCGACGATGAACAGTTTTGCACCGGTCGCGGTGAACGAGCGGTGCGCGGCATCGCCGAAGTCGGAGACCTGGTAGCTCATCCCCGGCGACAGAGTGAACTTTCGGCCGTCCTTCAGCTCGCTCTCGAGCTCGCCTTCCAGCACCAGCAGGATGTGGCCGCGATCGCACCAGTGATCGGCGAGATAGCCCGGCGTATATTCGACCTGGCGCACGCGGATGTCGCCGATCATCAGCGTCCGCCAGTAGGCCTTGCCCTGCTCGCCCGGGTGCTCGGTGACGGGCACCGCGGACCAGTCGGTGACGGTGAAGGGCAGCGTCGGAATCTTCATCGGCGGGCTCTGCGCGGTGAATGGGGCGGCGGATCGAAGCCGCCCATGGCATAGAGCGTCGCGCGCCGGAGATCAAACGCGCCTGCCGTAGCGGGCCGTCAATCGAACAGGCTCGGCGTGTAGTTCACCGCCGCGCCCTCGATCGCCAGCATCTTCAGCTTGGTGTCGACGCCGCCATTGGCGGAGAAGCCGCCCGGCTTGTTGCCGGCCGCGAGCACGCGATGGCAGGGAACGACGATCGGGCACGGGTTACGCCCGAGCGCCTGGCCGACCTCGCGCGACAGTTCGACCCCGCCGAGCTGCTTGGCGATGTCGCCATAGGTCAGCGTCCGGCCCGGCGGGATCCGCCGCGCGATGTCGTAGACGCCGCGCTGGAAAGCGCTGACGCCGTCGAGATCGAGATCGATGTCGCTGAGATCATCAGGCTGGCCAGCGAGCAACGCCTTGATGCGGTCAATGACGCGCTGCACATGCTGCGGTGGCTCAGCTTCGCTGATCCCGGCATAGCGCTGCTGCATCCGCGTCCGGATCTGCGTCATGCCGCCCATTGGCAGCTGCACCGCATTGATGCCGCGCGGCCTCCAGGCGATCGCGCAGGTGCCGATCGCGGTTTCGAACAATGCATAGCTCTGGTCTGACATGGCGGGCTCCATCGTCGCTCTGCCCCGTATCATTTGCCGATCAAACTAGGCTTGGAGAATGTTGCGATCCACCCGGATTCTGCCAATGTCGACAGCGGAAGCAGCGCGGAGGCAGCCCGGCGCAAAGACCGGGCGCCTCCTTCGAGGGAACAAGGACGGGAGAACGCCATGAAGCTGACGCCGGAGCAGATCGCTTTCTTCAACCGCGAGGGCTGGCTGTTCCTGCCCGAGCTGTTCAGCCCGGAGGAGACTGCCTTCCTCGCCCGCGAGGCGGAGGCGATCTATGCGGCCAACCGGCCCGAGGTGTGGCGGGAGAAGAGCGGCGCGCCGCGCACGGCCTTTGCCGCGCATCTCTACAATGACGCGTTCCGCGTGCTGGCGGCGCATCCGCGCATGATCGAGCCGATCGAGCAGATCTTCGGCGAGAAGCTCTACATGCATCAGTTCAAGATCAACGCCAAATCCGCCTTCACGGGCGACGTCTGGCAATGGCACCAGGACTACGGCACCTGGAAGCGCGACGACGGCATGCCGGAGCCGCGCGCGATGAACATCGCGATCTTTCTCGACGAGGTGATGCCGATCAACGGCCCGCTGATGCTGGTGCCGCGCAGCCAGCACGCCGGCGACCTCGAGGCCTCGCATGATCTGGCAACGACCTCCTATCCGCTGTGGACGCTCGACGAGGCGACAGTGACACGGCTGGTCGCCGAAGGCGGCATCGTCGCGCCCACCGGCAAGCCCGGCGGCATGCTGATGTTCCACGGCAATCTCGTGCACGGCTCCGCCGGCAACATCACACCCTATCCGCGCAAGATCGTGTACCTGACGCTGAACGCGGTCTCGAACCACATCCGCACGCCCACGCGCCCGGAGTACATCGCGCATCGCGACTTCACGCCGATCGCAACGCTGCCGGATGATGCGTTGCTGCGACTGGCCAGGGCCCATCGCGAGGCGGCGGAGTAAGGCACACAACGTCTACAACATAGGTCGTCATGCCCGGGCTTGACCCGGGCATCCATCCTCACGGCAAAGGCGCTCGTTGAAAGACGGATGGCCGGGCCTTCGCCGCGCCGAAGGGGCTTCGGCCCCGCAGGCGGGTTAAGCCCGGCCATGACGACAACTAACAGGCGTGCGCATGCGCCTCAACCAAATCCGGATCGCACAATGAACCTCCACGCCCTCCTCCAAGCCCGCGCCATCGCCGGCAAGCCCGTGCGTGTCGCGCTGATCGGCGCCGGCAAGTTCGGCTCGATGTTCCTGTCGCAGGTGCCGCATGTCGCGGGGCTCGAAGTGCCCGTCATCATCGATCTCGATCCTGAGCGCGCCCGCGACGCCTGCCGCACGGTCGGCTGGAAGCCTGAGCTGATCGAACGCACCTCGTTCAGCAGCGATGGTACGAAAGCGTGGGCTGACAATATCGATGTCGTGGTCGAAGCGACCGGCAGTCCGGCCGCGGGCATTCGTCATGCACGCGCGGCGATCAAAGCGGGCAAGCACGTCGTGATGGTCAATGTCGAAGCCGACGTGCTGGCCGGCCCGCTGCTGGCTGACGAGGCCCGTAAGGCCGGCGTGGTCTACTCGCTCGCTTATGGCGACCAGCCGGCGCTGACTGCGGAGCTCGTCGACTGGGCCCGCGCGACCGGCTTTCACGTCGTGGCGGCCGGTAAGGGCACCAAATATCTGCCGGCCTATCACGACGTCACGCCGGACGGCGTCTGGCAGCATTACGGATTGACCGCAGGGGAAGCGCAGTCCGCCGGCATGAACCCGCAGATGTTCAACTCGTTTCTCGACGGCACCAAATCCGCGATCGAGATGGCCGCGATCGCCAATGCGACCGGGCTCGACGTGCCCTCGGACGGCCTGCTGTTTCCCCCCTGCGGCGTCGACGATCTGCCGCATGTGCTGCGACCGCGCGAGCGCGGCGGCGTGCTGGAGCGCTCCGCGCAGGTCGAGGTGGTGTCCTCGCTAGAGCGCGACGGGCGCCCGGTGTTTCGTGATCTGCGCTGGGGCGTGTATGTCGTGCTCGAGGCCCCCAATGACTACGCCGCCGACTGCTTCCGCCAATATGGCCTGAAGACCGACGCCAGCGGCCGTTATGCAGCGATGTACAAACCATTTCACCTGATTGGGCTCGAGCTGAACGTCTCGGTGCTCTCAGCGGCGCTGCGCAAGGAGCCGACGGGCCAAGCGCTCGGCTTCCGCGGCGATGTCGTTGCTGTCGCCAAGAAGAACCTGCGGGCCGGCGAGATGCTCGACGGCGAAGGCGGCTATACGGTTTGGGGCAAGCTGCTGCCGGCCGCGACGAGTCTGCGGGTTGGCGCTTTGCCGATCGGACTGGCGCATCGCGTGAAGCTCACCCGGGACGTGGCGCATGGCGAGGTCGTGCGCTGGGCCGATGTTGCGGTCGATGCCGACGACGAGACCGTCAAGGTCCGCAAGGCCATGGAGCAGAGCTTCGCCCGCTGAGCTGCCGTCGATTTTGCTCCGCATGATGCAAAAGGAAAAGCCCCGACCTGTGGTCGGGGCTCATATCTTCATGGCTGCCTGAAACGTTTAGTTGTCGTCCTCGCCGAACGCCGCGGCGAGCTTGTCGTAATATTTGACGACGAGATCGATGTTGCCCTTGTTCTCGACCTCCGGCGGCTTCGCCTTCAGCGCAGCGTTGAGATCATTGAGGACCTGTTTCTTGTCGTCGGGCTTCATCTTCTTGTCGGCCTGGACCTGCTCGATCTGATCCTTGATCACGGCTTCGGGCCCGACATATTTCTTCGTCTTCGGATCGATGCCGCCCATCACCAGGCTGATATTGTCGACCACGACGTTGAAGTCGTCATAGCTCGCGAAGCCGTATTTCTTGGCAATGCCGTCGAGTTGCGTCACCACCTTCTGGTCCGGCGGCGCATTCTCCGGCAGCTTGTCGGTGACCGCGTCCATGTCCTTCTGCGACGCCAGCACATTCTCGATCTGCTTGTCCGTGAGCGCGATTTGCTTGAGCTGCGGCGGCTGGCTGATCGTGGGGCCCGCCGGCGCAGCTGGCGAATCCTTGGCCGCCTGCGCAAGCGCCGGGAGCGTTGCAATGGCCGTCATCGCGGCGCCGGAGCCAGCGAGGGCCAACGCGACGAAGGTGGTCCGGACGAACATGCGCATGAAGATCTCCTGTGGGACAATGGCCTGCGACGACAGACAGCGCAGCATTGCGTACGTTCTGGGGAATGAACCGCGCCTGAATCGGTTCCGCGGGGCACGATCACACGGTTGTGCGCCTGCGATCGCGGCGCGAACACATGGACTGACGAACGCACCGCCAAAAACGACACCGCCACAAACGGCAACGCCGCGCTGAGTTTATCAGCGCGGCGTTGTCGTTGTGGGGTGTGAAGAGGA